>CAYPYL010000020.1:0-10903 GCA_964414605.1 uncultured Dehalococcoidaceae bacterium | reverse complement strand
GAGGGACAAGCTCTTTGCGAAAATACGCCGGGCGCTAAAACCCGACGGCCTGTTCATATTCGACGTGACGACCCGGGAGCAGCGAATGAGGTGCGGACTCAAGAACAACTGGTACGTCAGCGAAGGGGGTTTCTGGCGGCCGGTTCGGCACCTGGTGCTGGAGCAGGGATACGATTACCCGGAGCAGGACACCTGGCTGGACCAGTATACTATCGTCGATGATGAAAGGGTAGCCGTGTACCGCAACTGGTTTCACGACCATAACCTTCAGTCCATCCGGCAGGCGCTGCAAGATAACGGGTTTGTCGTCGTTAATGCCTGGAACGACCTTGCCGGGACGCCGTTTAAGGAAGGCGGCGACTGGATAGCGCTCGTTTCCGGGAAAAGCACGATTCGTCCCGCCAGCGGCCCGACCGTAGACTACAAAGCCCTGGTAAGGGATTCTTACGACCGTCTGGCAGCTGACTACGAGGCAAAGCGCCAGACAGATGCGCCGGCGGCACTGGACCTTATTACGAGCCGGTTGAAAGACGGGGCAAACATCCTCGACATCGGCTGCGGGGTCGGAATCCCGGTAGCGCAGACCCTGTCCCGTCGTTACAAAGTCACGGGGGTGGATATATCCGGCGGTATGCTCAAACGCGCCCGGGCTAACGTCCCCGGCGCCACCTTTATCCACGGAGATATCATGGCGGTAGATTTTCCGGCGGCGTACTTCGACGCCGCCACGGCTTTTTACACGATTTTCAACCTGCCGCGCGAGGAGCACCCGGAACTCCTGCGGCGCATCCATGGCTGGCTCAAGCCGGGGGGATACCTGCTGGCGACATTCAGCTACTGCAACGACTCCCCGTATACGGAGGACTACTTCGGCGTGAGGATGTACTGGAGTAACTACGGGCTGGAGGAGTACGAGAAGATACTGGGGGAGGCGGGGTTTACGGTCCTGGAAATCGGGGCTATCGGGGCGGGTTATAAAGACCCGGAAGAAGCACCCGAAGAGCGCCATCCCCTGATACTGGCACGCACTAGCCCCGCGAAGGCAGTATAACCACCGCCGAGCCGGTCACGGTCTTTTCGCCCTGGGGGTTCTCCGCCCAGATTTCCACCCGGGCATAATTTTTACCGTCCCCGACGTACTTTTTGGTGACCTTGCCGTTGCAGATGATGTCCTCGTGGACGAGGTTCATGCCGCGATAACTGCCGTTCAGCTTTACCAGCGCGCCCCCCTCGCCGAGCCAGTCGGTAAGCATCTGGCCCAGGAAAGAAAGCGCCAGCCAGCCGTGCACGATAATGCCGGGCAGGCCGCTGGCAAGGGCGAAATCTTTATCATAGTGGATTTGATAATAGTCGCCGGAGGCACCGGCGTATTTTACCAGTTGCATGGTGGTGGGGTACTTCACCAGCGCCGGAATCTCGCTGCCGGCCTCGATGTCTTCGTAATAAACCTGCTCTGGCATATCTCTCCCGCTAGTATTTAATGTATGTATTCTTACCCTTCACCACCGCCTCCCCGTCCTGATTGGTATAGGTGACTTCCGTGAACATGAAAAGCGTCGGGCCTTCCTTGCCCTCCACCTGACGCAGCCGTGTCAGCCGGCCGGTTACGGATATAATGTCGCCCGCCTTTATGGGAAGCAGATATTCCAGTTCGCTGGCCCCGTTGAGGAGCCTTTTCAGCGGCGTAGGGGCATTGAAAAGCCGGTGCAGCAGATCGGTGGGAACGAGGGAGGCGGGGAAGGTGGGCGGGGATACCTGCCGCCAGGCCGGGTTGGGGTCGTCGATGGCCTCGGCGAACTTCTTTAGCATGCCCCTTTCAATCTCATAAACTTCCGGCCCGAACTCAACATTGAGCAGGCTTTGTAGTTCTTCACTGATTACCGGTTCGTCGGTCAACAGGGATACCTCCGCCGTAATTTGAGACGTTTAATTATAGCCTAAAGGGAGAGGGTGTGACTAGCCGCGCTCAAGCCTTCAGCTTCTTAACGAGACCAGCGATGTTCTTGCCGAAGTTCCAGGCGGTTCTCATACCCTCCTCGTCGCCGGTCACTTCGCCCTTCTCGCGGCCGAAAGCCATGTTCCAGTAGGTGGAGCCGGGATTGATTATCTGCATGATGTGAAACCAGAACAGGAGCTCGGCAAAGGTGAAGTTCTGACCGCCGCGGCGGGCTACCACCAAGGGACCCCCTACTTTCCCTTTGAAAACCCCCGAACCCCGCGACATGAACCCGGCCCTTTCCAGGAAACCCTTCACCAGAGAAGTAGCCGAGCTATAATACACGGGAGAAGCCACGATGATGGCATCCGCTTTTATCATCTTGGCGTAAACGGGCTGCAAGTCGTCCTCGATGGAACAGCCTTCATGGTCGTAACAGTAGCCACAGGCGTTGCACCCCCTGATGTCGAGTCCCGCCAGACTTACCAGTTCCGTGTCCAGCCCCTCCTCGGCGATTGATTTCAGGCAGTGGGCGGTCAGCGCCTCCGTGTTTCCCCCCTTGCGGGGACTGCCGACGATTCCTATTGCTTTCAATGTATATTTCCTCCTTCTACTCGTAGAGCTTATGCTCCTTGATATAATCGGCCACCGGTCCGGGTACTAGGTCGATAATGGATTCTCCCTTGGAAGCCTTTTCCCTGATATCCGTTGAGCTGATATCCGTCAGCGGTTTGTCCAGAAATACCACTCGGTCGGTTATGCCCGGCACGTTCTTTTCCAGAGCCCGGATATCGGGACGGGCAAAACCGGGGCGGGGCACCGCCGCCAGCACGCACATGCTGATGATGCGCTCCGGCTCGCGCCACTCGGGAAAGTGTGCCAGACTGTCCCAGCCAATGATAAAGTATATGTCACCGCTACTCCCCTGTCTTTCCCGTAGTCCCGCAACGGTATCAACGGTATAGGACGGACCGGGACGCTCGATTTCCATAGTAGATACCTTTATCCAGGGAATACCGGCAACCGCCAGGCGCAGCATGGCCAGCCGGTGTTCCGCCGACGCTACGCGTTCATTCGGCTTTAACATCGGTCGTCCGGGCGGTATCGCGATAACTTCAGACAATACCAAGGCATCCCGCGCCGCTTCCGCAATCAAGATATGTCCCCGGTGTACGGGGTCGAACGTCCCGCCGAGCACGCCTATCTTCATTCTTCACCCCCGGGGAGAGACCATTCCCAGGTAAGTTCTCCGCAGCGGACCCGGTCGCCGGATTTCGCCCCCGCCTTCGCCAGGGCTTTATTCACGCCCATGCGGTTGAGCTGCAGGTTAAGCTGCCAGCGCAGTTCGGATGGAGTTACACCAGCTCCGGCTATAATCCGTTCCAGGTCCGGTGCGGATATCAAGTACTCCTCCCCCACCTTTCTCACATCGATGCGCGGCTCTTTCGGGCGGGGCCGGAATATTTTCACGGGAGGTTCAACCCGCTCCCTATCGACCGGCAGGGCCTTAAGGGCTTTATGCGCCTCCGCCATCAGTCCGGCCACACCCTGTCCGGTTGCCGCCGATATATAGTGCGCTTTAACCCCGGCGCCGGTCATCTCTTTCTTTATGTCTTCCAGCCGTTCCTGCACTTCGGGAAGGTCTACCTTGTTCACGGCGACAATCTGCGGTTTCTGGGCAAGTGACACATCGTACAGATCCAGTTCCCTGTTGACGTTAATCATGTCATCCGGGGGAGATTCCGAGGTGCCGCTAATTAAATGTATGAGCATTTTCGTTCGCATGGCATGACGCAGGAACTCGTGACCTAGACCTTTACCGCCGTGGGCTCCTTCGATAATTCCGGGTATTTCCGCCAGGATAAACACTTCCATACCCTCTTCAACGATTCCCAGTGCCGGTTCGATGGTAGTGAAGGGATAGTCGGCCACTTTGGGCCTGGCAGAAGACGCCGCGGACAGCAAGGTGGACTTCCCGGCATTAGGATAGCCGATTATCCCAACATCGGCTATCATCCTCATCTCCAGCCTGATGACCCCCTCCTCGCCTTCCTGGCCGGCCAAGGCTATGTGCGGGGCCTGATTTGTCGAAGAAGCAAAGTGCGTGTTACCCCAACCGCCTTTACCGCCAGATGCCACGACTACATCGTCGCCGCCTTTATCGAGGTCGGCAAGCAATACCTTCTCACCATCCCCCGTTATCTCCGCAACTATCGTCCCCACCGGTACCGTCAGTACCAGGTCCTTGCCATCCCTTCCCTTCCGGCGATTCCCACCGCCGTTCTTGCCCTTTTCCGCACGGTACACCTTTTTTTGACGGTACCTGCGGAGATTGTCCACAGCGTTATCCGCCTTTATCACTACGCTACCACCCCGACCCCCATCACCACCGTCCGGACCGCCGTATGGCACGAACTTCTCTCGCCTGAAGCTGACGGCCCCATCGCCACCTTTTCCGGAAATTACCCTTATCTCCGCCGTATCAAACATTTTTCCAATAAGTAAACCATTTTTTAATATGTTACATCTAAACGGATATGTATCTTTTATATAATAACAGAAATAACAATAAGAGGTGTAAGGATAATCGGCGGCGTTGAAGGAATGGAGATTACTGGTATTAAACATGATTTAAAATGATTAATAAAATATACCAAAATAATGCGAAAAATAAGTCAAAAAAGTAGGAAATATAAGGTGTATTTGGATGTCATTATCATCAAGGTAAGAATTCTGTCGGATGGACAGATGTTCAGGAGGCGTTTCTTGAGGTCTGTTTGTGGTGGAGATGATGGTGAACGTCGCGTAATTTACGCTTAAGGTAAGGTTTTTCGTTGATATCACCGATTATTTTCTTGCAGGCGGAGGTAACCGTGGCGGCGTCGCGGTTGCCCAGTTCGCGCCCGATTTGCTCCAATGAGCAGTTGGTTTCCTGGCGGATGATGTACATGGCGAGTCGGCGGGCCAGCGAGGTGTCCTTGTCGCGCTTCCTGCCCAAGAGCTCATCGCGTGTCATCTGGAAGCAATCAGCGACGGCATCGATAATAGAAAGCGGCGTGATGTCGTCCGGGAGGTATTCCTTGCTGGCCAGGTCCTCGAGGGCCTTGGCGGCTATATCAACGTCAGGCGCCACTCCCAAGAGCTTGGCGTAGGCCACCACCCGGTTGAGAGAGCCCTCAAGTACCCTGATGTTGTCCTGCGCCGCGCGGGCAATCAGCTCCATGACGCTTCCACCGAGGTTGACGCCGTTGTTCATTGCTTTCGAACGCAGGATGGCTAGCCGGGTCTCGAAGTCCGGCGGCTGGATATCGACGATGAGGCCCCATTCGAAGCGCGAGCGCAGGCGTTCCTCCAGCAGTGGCATCGACTTGGGGGGGCAGTCGCTGGTGATGACTATCTGCCGGTTGGTGTTGTGAAGCTCGTTGAAGGTATGGAAGAAGCTTTCCTCGGTCTGCTCCTTGCCGCTGATGAAATGTATATCATCGATAAGCAGCATGCCGATATTGCGGTACTTGTTGCGGAATTCCTCGGTGGTCTTCTCGCGCAGCGCGGTGACGAACTCGTTGGTGAATTGCTCGGCACTGGAGCAGATGACATTTATCCTGTTGGCCGCTGCCGCCTGGCCGATGGCGTGGAGCAGGTGCGTTTTGCCGAGGCCGACGGAGCCGTAGATGAACAGGGGATTATAGCTGTGTCCCGGGTTCTGGGCTACGGCAAGCGAGGCGGCGCGGGCGAGGCGGTTGCCCTCACCTTCGACAAAAGAATCGAAGGTATAGCGGGGATTCAGTCTGGTCCGGGGAGGGGCTGCCTCCGGGATAGCCTGTACCTGCTGTTTGAGGCCGTTACCACTGTGTTGAGGTTTGCCGTTCACATGAAATTCCACCTGTACATCCGGGGAGGTAAGACCGATAAGCGCTTTTTCGACTAGGGAGCGCTGGTTCTTATCCAGGTACTCCGCGACGAAGGTACTGGGGACACCTATGACGAAGCGGTTATCCTGGTGGTCCAGACCGGTGGTCTTTCCGAACCAGGTGCGATAGTTCGGCCTGCTTACCTGAATTTGCAGCTCGCCCAGGGCAGCTTCCCATATCTCTTGAGGTGAACGGTTTCGAGTTGGTTCCATAGGCTACGAGCCTGCATTATAGCCTGTCGCAGGCAAAAACAACCCCCCTTCTTGTTAAAGACACAGCACTTCTCTGCCTCGCAGTTTTTCGGAATTTCCCGCCAATATCGGCGGGCTCTTGGGGCAAAAAGTTAATAAATGTTAAATTATTAACACCACATAGGATACAACCGGCACCCCCCCCGTGGCAAATTTTTTAGGGACGGCAACCAGCCATTTTTGTCCTGTCTCGCCTCCGAATAGCTCTTGATAACTGGTTTTTTTAATCGTTTTCATGGGTTGCCAGCCCAAAACAACGAGTTGTTGAAATAAATATTTAGTGATAAAATTTCTGGGTCTGGAGGGGCTAAAATGCGCATTGTTTTTATGGGTTCGCCCGGGTTCGCCGTGCCGTCGCTGGAGTACCTTGTGACCAGCGGCTACGAGGTCGTGGCAGTTTATACGCAGCCGGACCGGCCAGCCGGCAGGGGGCGCGCCGTGGTGTCGCCGCCCGTAAAAAAGTACACCGCGGGTCTTGGTCTGCCGGTGTTCCAGCCGGAGAGCCTGCGATCGGAAGAAGAACTGGCGGCGCTGGCGGGATTGAAACCCGATATAATAGTCGTCTGTGCCTTCGGACAGATCTTAACGCAGGCGGTCCTGGATATACCGCCGTATCAGTGCGTAAATGTGCATTTTTCACTACTGCCGAGGCACCGGGGCGCCTCACCGGTGGCGGCGGCGATACTCGCCGGAGATGAATTTACCGGGGTCAGCATACAACTCGTCAGGCTAAAGCTGGATACCGGACCGGTGCTGGCCAGGGCAGCCGTGCCGATTTCACCGCGGGATAATACGGGCTCGCTAACGGAAAAACTTTCCCTGGTGGGGGCCCACCTGCTGGGAGAGGCCCTGAACGACTGGCTGCGCGGCGAAATCACCCCCCGGCCCCAGGACGAGGCCGGGGCTACCTATATCAGCCAGATAAGCAAAGAGGACGGGAAAATCGACTGGAACCTGCCGGCGGTGGAGATATGGCGCAGGGTCCGGGCTTATTACCCGTGGCCGGGGTGCTACACTACCTGGGGCGGTAAGCAGATAAAGATTTTAGAGGCAGCGGTGTTGCCTGCGGACGAGGCTGTGAAAGCAGGACAGGTCGTGGCTGTCTCCGGGCACGGGTCGCGGGTAGGGGTCGGTACAGGTGGAGGAATACTCGGCTTGCTCAAGGTCCAGATGGAAGGGAAAAGGGCGATGTCCGGCGCCGATTTCATCAGGGGCCGGCGGGACTTCATCGGGGCGGTGCTGCCGGGTTAGACGCTGATATCCGTCATGCATGTTGCCCCACCTACGTTCAGCCTGTATAATCAGGGTCAGGGAGGTAGCGTTGTCTTTACCGCAGGACTTAAGCAAGTTCGACGCCCTGGTGGAAATAATCGCCCGCCTGCGCGCCCCGGACGGCTGTCCCTGGGACAGGGAGCAGACCCACAAGTCGTTGAGGAAAGAGTTCCTGTCCGAGTGCTACGAGGCGCTGGAGGCGCTCGACGAGGGTGACCCGGATAAGCTCCGCGAGGAGCTGGGCGATATGCTCCTGGAGATTGTGATTCAGGCTCAAATCGCCCGTGATGACGGGGAGTTCGATATCAGTGACGTGATTAAGGGCATCACTAACAAGATAGTGCGGCGCCACCCGCATGTCTTCGGCGACGGCAAGGCCGCCAGTGCCGAAGAGGTCATGCATAACTGGGAAGAGCTCAAGCGCGGGGAGAGGGGCGAGGGGGTTTCCATGCTGGAGGGCGTCCCGAAGGAGATGCCGGCCCTCGCTTACGCGCTGGAAATATCGCGCCGGGCGGTGCGTGTCGGCTTCGAGTGGGAGGATATCGAGGGGGTCATCGATAAGCTGGTGGAGGAAGCCGGAGAGATAAAGGATGCGGAAGGACGGGAGGAGAAGGAAAAGGAGTTCGGCGACCTGCTGTTTACGCTGGTGAACGTCGCCCGCTGGGAGGGAATCGACGCCGAGTCGGCACTGCGGATGGCTAACCGTAAATTTTACCGGCGTTTCACGCGCATGGAGGAGCTGTGCCGTAAGCGCGGCCTGAATTTTACGGAGCTTTCCTTCAAGGAAAAGGACGACCTCTGGGAGGAGGCGAAGCGGGAGGTGGATTGAGAATGAAGAAGAAGCACTGGACGGAAGAACTGTTTATAGATAATGCTGATTTGTTTATTATGTTGTTCAATGAGCAACCCGAGCGGATGGCGGCAGATACCAGCATATTGCTGCAAAGCCTTAAAGAGCAGGGATATCAACCGGGGCGCATCCTCGACATGAATTGTGGTATCGGCCGGCACTCGGTGGAGCTGGGGAAGAGGGGTATAGAAGTACTCGGTACGGACATCTCCCCCCGGTATGTTGAGATCGCCGGGGAAAAAGCCGCCGCAGCCGGAGTAACTGATAAAGTACGCTTCGTGGTAGCCGATATGCGTAAAATCTACACAACACTCAAGGGAGAAAAACCGTTCGACGGCGTTATCAATCTCTGGACGTCCTTCGGCTTTTACGATGATAAAACCAACGACGATATTTTACGCCAGTGCCTGAAACTGGTAAGACCGGGCGGGTTCTTCGCCATGGATATCGTCAACCGGGACTGGCTGGTTAGGTTTTTCGCCCCGAGGGGGTTAACTCGTATCGGTGAAGATGTGATAATTCTGGAAGAACGGAATTTCAACCTGAATGATTCCCGGATGTACAACACCTGGACTTTCTTGAAGGCGACGGCAAGGGATAATTATAGAGTATTGAGAGAAGTGAAGCTGGACCACCGGGTCTGGAGCCTGCACGAACTTATCGCCATGTTCGAGAGGACCGGCTGGGGGTTTAAAGCAGCTTGCCCGGGGCTGACACCCGTTTCCACTTCTCAAGAAGTGAGGCAGTCTTCAGGAGGAGCAGACCTTTTAAGAGCAAACAGACTGCTGGTAATAGCCGGTCGGCCCGTGGAGGGGAAAAGTTAAAGATGGTCGGGGCTAGACGAGGGTGTAACCTTTTTCAAACACCTTTCTTTCGGCTGGTGTCTTCAACATCACTTCCAGATCTTTCGGGTTACAGGTTACCTTTGCCACCATGGGTAACTCGCTAAGGATGCCGGGTAAATCCATCGGTTTCTGCGCCGAGACAATAATGATAATGCCCTCGGTTTCCGACCAGCTTTCCAGGGTCACCTTCAGGTCCTCGATTTTTTCCAGGCATTTCTTGAATTGTCTCACTTCCCTGAAACCGTCCGGAGAAGTTATCGAAAGCTTTATGTCTCCCTGGTAAGTGTCCGCGTCGGAAACGCCGGTGTCTTCGGTGGTATCTTTGGCTTTCTCGAATTTCTCGGAGTCTTTCTCTGCTTTTTCCTGGCTTTTCTTCAGGGCCGAGATAAAGGCGTCCACAGCTACGGGGCAAAATTGTGTATTCTTTCCCTCGATTAACTGCCTGATAGCTTCGTCAGCGCTCATTCTGGCCCGGTATGAATGCTCTGTCATCATGGTATCGTAAGCATCGGTGACGGCCACTATACGGGCACCGATGGGGATATTGGTGCCCGTAAGTCCGCGCGGGTACCCCGTCCCGTCATATCTCTCATGGTGGTAGAGCACGATGTCCCTCACTTTTTCAAGGTGAGGAATTCCGTTTAGCATATGTGCACCTTTCAGAGCGTGCTTGCGCATGATGTACCATTCCTCATCCGTCAGCGGGCCGGACTTGCGCAGCACCTTATCATGAACCCAGATTTTACCGATGTCATGAAGCAGCGCGCCGAGCTCTATCGCCTGAAGTTCTTCCAGCGGGAAGGAAAGGGAGCTGGCCGCCATCATGGCGTACTTCTTCACTCTGCTGGAGTGGTTGGAGGAGTAGAGGTCTTTAGTATCGATGGCCGCTATCAAAGTCTCGAACATGCTCTTATACCAGTCAATTAATATCTGGTGCTCCGTGATGTTATTAGTAGCCGTAATCGACATCGATATCAGCAGGATTAAGGTTTCATTTGAGGCTAAACCGGATAGGGCCGCCAGGTCTTGCTTATCGAATCCCCGCCCGTCTATCCGGTTGGTTGCTTCCAGGATACCGATAACTTTCTGACCTCCAATCAGGGGTACCGCCATAACCGACTTTGTTTCAAGGCCGGTTACCATGTCTATCTCGCTTATAAAGCGCTCGTTCGTGGTAACTTTATTAATGATTAACGGTTTACCGCTGCTGATGACCTGTTTGGCAATACCGGAGTCGAGGCTTACGGTCATTTGATTAAACTTTCGCCCCGACTTGTTTTCGGCAACCTGGAAGTAGAGTCCCTCTTTTTCAGCGCTAATGAGGAGGAGGGATGATGCGGAGACCCGCATTGCTTCGTTGGTCATGTGCAGGACTTCTTGCAGCAGCTTTGCCACCTTCGACCCGAAGGTGGCGTTCCGGGCGTTCTCGTACAGGGGCTCCAGCCTCTTGATGTACTCTTCGGGCATGGTTCCGGTCCCGGCAGTGCGCCTTCCCCTGTTGTTTTTCTTGGCTTTATGGAACAGATTACCTATATTCCTGAATTTTTGCAGGCGTGTGCCAGTACGCTTCCCGGATATTTTGGGTTGTACTTTAATCATATTCTTAAGCATGGGCTTTGTCTTTATTACATTAAATTTACCTGCGCGCAGGTAAATAAAGCGTAAATATGACTAAAGTATATCTAAATTAAACGTAAAAACCGTGACGCCTTGAGTTAGTACGTTGACACGGGTTGTGAAGAAACCTAGAATGAAAAATGCAGGAGGCTATCTGCGTGGGGGATATTGGTCGGGGCGGGCAGGTTTGAACTGCCGACCTCCGCGTCCCGAACGCGGCG
>CAYPYL010000019.1:0-11322 GCA_964414605.1 uncultured Dehalococcoidaceae bacterium | reverse complement strand
GCCTTCGTGGAAATGGCATCAAAGTCTGAGGCCGAAGCCGCTATCACGGGGCTTAACGGTAAAATGTTGAAAGATAGAACCATCGTGGTTAATGAGTCACGCCCCAGAGCGGATAACAGGAGTGGCGGCTCCTACGGCAACAGGAGAGGCGGCGGCTACGGCAGCGGTGGTTACAGTGGTGGTAGAGGTGGGCGCTCGGGTGGTGGCAGGCAGCGAAGATACTAGGCTACCTGCGACTTAAATTCCAACTGACAGCCGCCTAATGCTTTGCCAGTTTACCCGTCACAAATCGGGGCAGCACAACCGATTTGGTAAAGGGGAGTACTATGAATATCTATGTGGGCAACCTATCGCTTGAGATGACCGAAGACGAACTGCGCAAGGAGTTCACAGTATTCGGAGAAGTGGTATCCGTAATAATCATGAACGACAAATATATCGGCAGCGGCCAGCCGAGGGGCTACGGATACGTCGAAATGGCCTCGAAATCCGAAGGGGCAATGGCAATCGCCAATCTCGAAGGGAAAATGTTGGGAGACCGGGTTGTTAATGTCGTTGAAGCCCTGCCACTCTCAAATAAAAGCGGGATGACAATCTCCGATATTAGAAAAAATAACCGATCGAATAGAAAAAGAGAAAGAAAATACCAGATGATTTGAGCCACCTGACCTGTAATTCAGGCTCTTGACTCGCATTTTACCAAGGAGTTTAATGAATTTCGAAACCTTTAATTTTCATCCGAGTGTCATGACCGGCATACGTACGCTCGGATATTCTGTGCCTACACCGATACAGTTACAGGCCATCCCCCCGATTATGCAAGGACGGGATGTTATTGGCTTAGCCCAGACCGGAACGGGTAAGACAGCGGCTTTCGTACTGCCGATTTTACAGCGCCTTCGGCAAAGCCCTCAAAGACGTGTTCGAGCTCTGATAATTTCGCCCACACGCGAGCTGGCTGAACAGACCTGTGAGGTCATAAATGCACTGGGTAGTAAAACCAGCTTGCAGAGTATTGCTATCTATGGCGGTGTGAGTATGGAACAGCAGACCCGGGAGTTGCGCAGAGGCGTTGAAATTGTCGTGGCCTGCCCGGGCCGTTTGCTTGACTACCTCTGGAAAGGAATTATAAGTTTATCAAACCTGGAAATCCTCGTTATTGACGAAGCCGACCGTATGTTCGATATGGGCTTTTTACCCGATGTTCGTAATATTTTGGCGTGTATCATGAACAAGCGACAGACCCTGCTTTTCTCCGCTACCATGCCCGCCGGTATCCGGCGACTGGTGCGTGAAATCCTGCATAATCCTGTCACCGTGCAAATCGACCGTACGTTGCCGGCAAAGACGGTGTCACACACTCTTTACCCGGTACAGCAGCACCTTAAAACAAACTTGCTGAAAGAGATACTGAATAAAACCAAAACAAATTCGGTGCTTGTCTTTACCCGCACTAAACACCGCGCCCAACGCGTGGCGCAACAACTGGTAAGAGCGGGCTATCGGGTAACTTCATTGCAGGGGAACCTGTCCCAGAACCAGAGACAGGCTGCGCTTACAGGCTTCCGTAATGGCTCGGTGAAGATTCTGGTGGCTACAGATATCGCTGCCCGCGGCATCGATGTATTGAGTATTTCCCACGTTATCAATTACGATATGCCCCAGAGTACGGATGACTATATCCATCGAATCGGCCGTACCGGCCGGGTCGAGAAAAACGGTGAGGCATTGACTTTCGTAACCAATGACGATGCGGGTAAGATACGGGATTTGGAACAGCTTCTCGACGCACCTCTGGAGCGACTGATGCTTCAAGGTTTTGATTACACCAAGGCTGCGCCGGACAAACAAACATACCCTTTACAGCAATCACGACAGCGTGTTGTGCGAAACCAAGCTCTGAAGTAGCACTTCTGCTTAATAACTGAAGTATCCTTCTAAAGCGATAAATAAAGCCTCCCAATTTGGGAGGCTTTTCTCTTTTGAAAAGGCCTGCTGAATATTCTTGAGGATGTCTGTGTTTTCATCGCAACATCTGGGAAAGCGGCTGATGACCTGACATCCGAAAACATAACCAGCTGGCTTGATATGGCTTCATTTCGCAGGTATTACTTTAAGGCTTTAATCAGATCGCGGGATGCGGTAACCCACCCGAAAATATCGGTAACATTCCATATAGTCGCCTCCTGGGTGAAACCCGGGCCGAGATTGCCGCAGCCGTCATTTACCAGTACCGGGAAGTACTCGTGAAAGAAGGCGTCCCGGAGCGTCGATTCGACACAAACATTAGTAGCAAGACCAGTAAATATCAGGTATTTTATCTTTTGCGCCTTCAGAATTTCATCAAGCCCGGTGCTAACAAAGCCGCTATACCGGTCCTTGTCGATAACTATATCGTCCGGCGTAGGTTTTAGCTCGTCAATTATCTCCCGGTCCCAGGTGCCGGTAGTAAGGAACTTGCCCTTCCATTCCGGTTTCTCGCGCATCGCTTTTAGCCCCAGCTCTTTCCAGTAATTTGGTGATTCCGGCCCCCCGGCGTTTGATAAATCGGGACTGTAACTCATCCTTAAATAGACAACCTTTATACCTTTGCTTCGGGAAGCGCTGATTATTTCCCTGCATGCTTCGATGACGAGCTTGACTTTTGCCTCATCGAGCATACCGAGGACATCCAGCATTCCGCCTTTTTTACAGAAGGCGTTTTGCATATCGACCACAATGACGGCGGTTCTCTTTATATCCAGCTTGATGGATTCGGGCTTAGCCCGGACGACCACTTCCATGATTGTTTGCCTCACCTGATGGGCTTTATAGTCCTATAAATATTTATAATAAGGTCTGCATCACCAGATTGATATTTTCTGATGGCGTCTCCGGCGTGACCTCCCGGTCTGTAGTCAGGAAGACGCCACGCTCGAAGTCTCTTGATAAATTTGTTTTAATATATTCCTCCAGCCCGCTTTTCGCGGAGTTCAGAATGTTGGCAGGAACGGCTTTCCCCAGGGCGCAACGGCGTCCGCCCTTGATTTCTTTCCAGGCATCCGGGTCAATCCCCGCAGCAACTAAGCCGTCAAAGCCGAGGTCTATCAGAAGAGATATGTTATCCGGTGACGTCTCGCCGGGCAGCAACACTGAAAAAGCATTGTAGAACCGGACAGTGTTGATTATTGGGGAGAGAATCGATTCCAGCCAGGCACGATGCTCCACCGGTAATACAGCCAACGGTCCGTCAGCCACTGCAATAATGTCCAGTTCCAGCTGACAGTAGATTTGAACCACCTTCAGCAGGAAATTGGCGGCAGCCTCAATCTCCTTCTTGACAGCTTCCGGCCTGTCTATTAAATCCTTTACCGGGTCTCTACCCGTTAGACCCGCTGTTAATGTCAATGGCCCGGTGACGACGGCAGCCAGAGCCAGATTCTGCCCGGAGACCATGTTGATGCGTCGTAAAGACTCGATAACCGTACCGAATCTCCCCGTTTTACCGGCGCTTTCGACATCGATATCTTTAAGGCGGCTGAAATCGAACTCGGGGACAAGACCGGGTACGGGAGTTTCATAGTCGCCCTTCCATTTGACGGGGCAGCCGCATATCTCTAATTCCAGCGTAGCGTCAAAGACACCGGTGATAGCATCGTAGCCGTATAGTTTTCTGGCGTTCTGGAGACATTTGGTACACCGGGTGGGGTCGCCGAACAGCTTATTTACCGGAATCTGCTCCAGTCTGGCGGCATGGGTAAATACCCAGGGGATAAAAGGTAAACGCGGCAGGTCAGCCGATTCAAAGGCGCCCCTGACCAGCTTTTTAGGAGTTATCGTTGTGTCCATATATCACGCGGTAAGTCGGCTATAGCCGGATTATTTCTCTGGTTTTCTTGCCATCAGGCCATGACCCGTAGTATTCCAGTATTTCTTCGGGGGGACGTAGTTTCGACCATTCCTTTTCGAACTCTGTCCAGGTCATGCCCCGTGATTTCCTGTCTTCCCGCTCCTTCTCCCGCAAACGTTCCGTCTTCTCGATATCGGCTTCCAGAGTCTCCGGGTCATAAGCCACATAAAAGACGTTTTCTGCCGTCCAGGGAGAGATGACTTCTTTCTTCAGGTCGTCCATGACCATCTCGGGGTCTCTCTCCAGCACGTCGCCGTATCCACCGCCGCCCCCGCTGAAGATAACCCAGAGGTCCCCGTTTTCCAGTATATGCGTGGTTTTAAATATGCTGCCTACGCTGTAGTCACCCTTGATAGTTCTTTCGGAGATCAGTTGCCTGGCGTCGGATGGCAGGTCCCTATCACCTCTTTTCATTTTCTCCCAGAGGTTGGTGTGGAATACTTCGATACCCGGCAGTGTTGCCGGCGGATAGCCGCCAAATAACCCGATACAGTTGCGAACTTTGCTTCCTTTGACATGGCTATTATAGCGAGCCCAGTCCGCATAATTGACAACATGGACAATCTCGGTACCGCAACCGCCGCGGTACTTGCCGAAGCCGCAGCTGTCCTTACTAAGCCTGGCCAATAGATTGAGGAACTGGAACTCGGTCTCCATGTCTTCTATATCCGGCGCCCTTCCCGTGAAGCAGTGCGAGAAGCTGAACGCGTCGACACCGTCCATGTCCGTTCTGGCGCCATGCCCTTCGGTATTAAGCTCAAAGGCGAGGAAGTCAGAAATAGGTACGCCCCACTGGTTTTCCCCGGATATAAGAACACCGACGCCGGTATTACCGATGGCAGCGGCCACCAGGTCTCGCTGGGGGCTATCAAACATCATCTTGCCCATGCAAATGGCACCGATGGTCATGGCACCGTGGCAGTGCGGTGCGCACATACTCTGGGCAGCCTCCGGGTGGGGGTTGAACATGCAGCCCTCGGGGACTATCCACTCCATCGGGGCAAAGACTCCGGCCGAGACCGGCAGGTCATGAAAGGCATAGGCCATTAGATTAAGGGCAATATTGGCCGCCAGGGAATGAGGCATGCTGTGCTGCGGGCTATCGGACTCGGGTGAGGTTCCGGTGAAGTCCCAGATTAGCTGGTCTCCCTTCTTGTGCAGGGTGAGAAAGTTTCGTAACAGCCTTTGCTTCTCGCCGACGTTATCCATGAAGGTTACTGCTCTATAGGTACCATCGTTCCATTCCCTGATTCTTCTCCGGGTGCCCTCTTCAGCTTCGATTATTGTCCGGCGAAAGAGCCCCTTGATAAAGTCATTACCCTTCTCCTGCGCCAGCGATACCAGCCTCTGCCGCAGGCGGTCGGCAGCGCTCAAACGGGCGCGCATGTCAATCGCCTGCATGCGCGGCGCCCGTGACATCAGGTTGACGCACATTTCCACCAGGTCTTCACGTAGTCGGAAATTCTCACCTATCTTGATGGGTGAAAGCAGCATGCCCTCGTCGTGCCTCGTTTTGGCGGTAAGAGGCATCCCGCCCGGTTCACGGGCACCGGTCTCCGGCTGGTGCACCGCGGCGTTCGTCCAGGCGATGAGTTCACCATCGTTAAATACCGGCATGACGATAATCTGGTCACAGTTGTGTATTCCCCCGTAGAGCGGGTCGGAGCAATAAAAGATATCGCCGTCTTTAATGCCCACGGTGGGTTCATCCATCCAGGTCTGGGCCACGTATTTTATAGGGAGCTGGCCGACCACGGCGTGGAGGTAGGTGCCGCACCAGGCAGCCACCATGTCTCCCCTCGGCGTGTAGATACCGGTAACCACATCTCCGGAGCGGAGCATGCTACTCACGCCCAGCTTGATGAAAACCTCCTTGGACTCGAGGAGGAAGCTGTTCATCTTCTCGGTATAGATTTCATAATCGCCAGGTTGTAGTAACTTCATACATTCCAGTTCTTCATCTGTGGGTGCACCTGGCTTAATCCAATCCAGCAGCGTTTGCGGGTCTGGTCTCATGGTTACCCTCCCTTCTCTATAATAAAGTTGTGATATTGGTCTACAGAAAGCTTAAATCCTGGTGGCAACACAATGGTGGTATCTTCAGCTTCGATTACCGCCTCACCGCCGATGATATTACCGTGTTTGAGTAGTTTTGCCTCGTAGACGGGGGTGGGGCGGAAGGCACCGTACTCCACCCAGTAGGCCTCTCTTTTCCCCTTGAGAGCGTCTTTCTCCGGCGTCTCCTTGGCCAGTGGATAGGTGGGAAGTTTCGGCTTGGGGTAATCCACGGTGGCACGAAGTATCAGATTGAGTATGTCCACACCTCCCTGAGGGTAGGCCGATATGCGGTTGTAGACACGGCAGTACTCATCTTCAAAGGCTTGGTACACCGCCCTGACGTCATCCTCGCTATTGATAAACACAAGCGGGGACAT
Source organism: uncultured Dehalococcoidaceae bacterium (assembly GCA_964414605.1). Classification (GTDB taxonomy): domain Bacteria; phylum Chloroflexota; class Dehalococcoidia; order Dehalococcoidales; family RBG-16-60-22; genus JAFGPF01. Next base: position 4,998 of record CAYPYL010000019.1, on the reverse strand, counting down.
GAAGCGAAGAATGTTGAGCTGGCCGCCGTACTTGGCTTCTATCTCAAGCCCGAACCTGATTGAATCCGCCGGGAAGCCCTCATCGGTGATGTCTTTAATCGCCTTCTCCTGTAAGCTTTTCACCATGTTGTTGAAGACATCATAGTCGTCGAAACACTTCTGGGTCATCGGGGCAAGCAGGGGAATGCGAAGCGACTGCTCATATAGGTGTAGGATATCCATGGTGCTCGAGCCGAAGGCACAGAACACCGGCGAGAACGGGAAGACTACGGTTTTATTTATTCCGGCATATGGCCCGTAGGCACAGCAGTGAGTGGGTCCGGCGCCGCCAAAGGCAAACAATATGAAATCACCTGGCTTGTAGCCCCTCAGGAAAGTCTCTTTGGCGATGGTATCGCCCATATTGGCGTCGACTATCTTCTTGATCAGGAGAGCCGCCTCTTCCACCTCCATTCCCAGGGGATGGGCAATCTTCTCCCGGATGGCGACTATGGCCTTTTCTTTATCAAGCCGCATACGTCCACCGTGATAATAGTCAGGATTGATATAGCCCAGTACTATGTCAGCATCGGTAACGGTGGGCTCGGTTCCTCCCAGGTTATAAGCAGCCGGACCCGGCATGGAACCAGCACCCTGAGGTCCGACCTCTAGGCGATTACCCATGACCGGGTTGAGCCAGGCGATGGAGCCGCCGCCAGCACCGATAGACCTTGTCTCCAGGACGGTCATGTCTACCCACCAGCGGTCAATAAGAGGATGGTACTGGTAAAACCGGCTGCTTCCGGCCACTACCAGACCCAGGTCAAAGCTGGTGCCTCCCATGTCGCTAACCACTATGTTGTCATAACCTAATATCTTACCGACATAGGCACCGCCGATGAGTCCGGCCACCGGTCCCCCGTTAAAGGTCTGGATGGCGGCCGTACGAAAGACCTCGGCCATACCGCCGCTGTTGTGTACCATCATGATGACCTTGTCGTAGCCGGAGTTGCGGAGTTCATCGCCCGTGCCTGAAATCTGCTCCCACATGGAATAATGCAGGTAAGCATTCAATATCGTGGTCACGGTGCGCGTATATTCATTTTGTTTCGGCGTTACCTCCGAAGAGAGCACAATCGGCATCGCTCCCAGGTAACAATCGGGATAATCCCTTCGGACAATCTCGGCTATTCGCCTCTCATGGGTCGGATTGATGTAGGAGAAAAGCAGGCTGACGACAAAGCCTCTTGCCCCCTTGTCCACCAGATACTGCAGCTTTTCCAGAAAGTCTTCCTCATCCAGTGGCCTGATTATCTCTCCCCGGGAATTTACTCTTTCCTTGACGCCTACCGTCATTTCCCTGGAGATAATTGGCTCGGGCTTGGAAATACGAGCTATGTTTCTGATTTCCTTGACCGTCAACTGGTCTGACCATGAAGCACCTTTACCAATCGGAATTACGTCCTCAAAACCTTCGGTGGTAATCAGGGCCAGCTTGGGGCCGGTTCGCTGTAACAGTGTATTCATGGCAATGGTGGTGGAATACCTGACGACCCCGGTACTGCGTAACAACTCTTCAACGGATATATCCAGCAAAGCCGCCGCATCCCTTACCGCTCGCATAAAGCCAACCGAAAGGTTATATCCAGTGGTGGGGGTCTTGGTAAAGACCATCTTGCCGTCATAGCTTAGAAAAAGGTCGGTAAACGTCCCGCCGATATCGACATCGAGAGAAACCTTCATTATTTCACCTGTCTTTTCCTTATTTATTTCCCGTTCCGGTTGTAAGATTTTTTTCCTTGAGTTTATCGATATCCAGTTCGATATCGTGAGTAACCGGGTGTCCGGGCGGCAGCATTTCGTTTTCGATCATCGTGCCGCAGCCGGGACAATAAAATTCTACCAGCATAGCCCATGCCGGGTCTGGTGCAAAGCTAAAGGGACCTTTCAAAGGAGAGTTATATATGGTCGTCGGGTCTTTCCTGATATACACAAGGCACCCTTTCTTATAATTCTCTCTGGCGGAGATCAGCTCATGTCCGCAGCGGTTACAGCACCAGAGTTCCTTTTCCAGGTCTATATCCAGATTTTCGGTTATTTGCTTCTTGACACCCATCAATACCTCCTTCTCAAGCCGGCTCGATAACGCCGTTCAGTAGAGTATCGACTGTAAATTTCTTCCCATGGGGAATAAGTATCGTCGTATCATCACTCTCGATGACGGCCGGCCCGTGGACAACGTTACCGCATTCGAGCTTGGACTGCCCGTAAATTGCCGTTGTTATGAATCCATCTTTCCAGTATATGTCCCGGCGGCCTTTCAGCGCCTTCTCCGGACTATCCCCGACCGGTTCATAACGGGGCAGTTCCGGATGGACCGCTGCACTGGTAGCCCGCAAACGATACATGTGGATTTTGAGTTCATCAACCGCACCGAGATTGTTCTGGGAAATATAAGCATCGATTATTTTATCGATATCCTCCTGTCCTTTTAAAAGACATACGGGAGATTCGCAGAACAGCGGGGTTGCACCCGACTCTATTTCCAGTTCCAGAGAGAAGGACACCTTTTCCGGCGGAAAACCCTCCCCTCTCATATCACGTAACGCCGAGTTCATTAATCCTTTTATCACCTCATTGAATTCTTGCATTTTTAACTGGCCGGATTGACGCTTAAGTGAAGTCCCGGAAAGAGACTCGTAAGTGTGGAGGACATCGGCACATGAGGAGCCGAAGGCACTGAAAACAGAGCTGAACCTGGGGCAGTATATCCCGGGTATACCCACCTTGTCAGCGATACCGCAACAATACAGGCCCCCGGCACCGCCGAAGGAGAAAAGGACGAAATCGTTTGGATTGTAGCCACCTCTGGTAATCAAATCGCTGATTTCCCCAGCGCAGATTGCTTCCATAGCTTCTGTTATTAACCGGCTGCATTCTTCCACGGATAGCCCCAGCGGTTTCTCCAGATTTTCCTGGATAACCTCCCTGGCTATATCAGCGTCAAGCCTCCGATTCCCCCCCAGGAAATAGTCGGGGTCGATATAGCCCAGGGCAACACAGGCATCGGTAGCGGTAGCTTCCGTACCACCGAGACCGTAGCAGGCCGGACCGGGCATGGCACCGGCGCTATCCGGTCCTACCTGTACCTCTGTCTTATTTTTCGGTCGTGCAATCGAGCCGCCGCCGGCCGCAACCGGATAGACTTCGATTACCGGTAGTTTTACGGGGATGCCTTCCAGTAGCGTCTCGCGCTTATAGCTATGCCTGCCGTTTATGACCAGGCTGATATCTGCGCTGGTCCCGCCGATATCCATGCTGGCCACATGCGAGAGATTGTACTCACGGCTAAGATACGCGCTGCCGAGTACGCCGGAGGAGGGACCGGAATTATACGTCATGATGGCGGTTGTTTTGGCAACTCTGGCTACGCCGCTATCGGCATGAGCGACCATTAGCGGCTTGCGGTAACCCAGCTTTCTAACATCATCCTCTGCCTTATATAAAAAACGGACCATATCGGGATGAAAGTAGGCATTTAGCAAAGCCACATTTGTGCGGGAAGCATCATCAGTCGTGGTACTGACCTCGCTGGAAAGTAAGAGCGGTACCGCCCCCAGATAGTGCTTCGGGTAGTCGTTATCGGCTATCTTTCTGACCTTCAATTCGTTAGTAGAGTTCAGATGGGCATGGTAAAGGCTTACCACAATAATTCTTGCACCGCGACCCAGCAGACTGCGGATGGCCTGCCTTACCTGCTCGGTATCCACGTCATTTTTACCCACCTGTTCATCGATACCGGCTACCATCTCGGCGGGAAGAATAAAATCAATAGCCGGACTCCTGCCGTCTGATGAGTACAGGCTTTCTTCGAATCCTCTGGTAATAATCAATCCCAATTTTGGTCCCGATCTCTGTATTAAGGTATTGGTGGCATGGGTCGTGGAAAACCTGATAATTTCAGTATCGTGAAGCAATTGAGGTACGGTAATCCCGAATTTCTCGGCGCCTTCTTCGATACTCTTAAGAAAACATACACTTAAATCATGGGGGGTAGTATCCACCTTTACAGATTCAATCCTGCTGCCGGAGGTAAAATATCCATCGGTGAAGGTTCCGCCGTTGTCAATATCAATAGTGAATTTCATCTGGGGCCACCTTGAAGTTAAGCGTTAAATATTATTAGCATTTTCGATTATGGTGTGTCAAACATGCGGCATATATCACAATGAACGTCTGTGAAAGCACGAGAGGGCTATAACCTGCCTCCAGAGACTGGCCGACATAGAGCCGAGTGTGAGACGATATTTAAGACCTTCTTCAATGATTAAAGATAAACGTATTACGGCATAAAATGTCTCATAAGCTATCGCAGGTTCCATGACTGGTTTAAGCGCAAAGAGGAGCAGTACTGCTCCTCTTTTAATTTCTTCTATTTACAAATCTATAGATAAGAAAGGTGATTAACGTTACGCCTACAGCCACAACTACCCCGATGAGTATCCAGTTCGTTGCTGATTCAGGTTCGGGCGGCAGCGGCTCGGGTGCGGGTTCTTCAAATTCCCCGTTGACCTCCAGTATCAGGTTGTCACTGTTGGGGGCAGGTCACCCGTTTAATACTTTGAAGCTCCAATCTCTTCCATTTTACCTGTAACGAAAAAGACCACTCTTTCGCAGATGTTGGTTACCCTGTCCGCACTGCGTTCCAGGTTGTGAGCAACCCAGATAAGACGGGTTGCCCTGGTAATAGTCTTGGGGTCTTCAATCATAAAACCAAGCAGTTCCCGGAGTACCTGATTATACAGGTCGTCCACTTCATCATCTTCGGCGGCAATTTGCCTGGCGGTCTCGGCATTATGGTTGACCAGCGCATCCAGGCTGCGGTGCAGCATATCTGTTGTCCTCTCGGTCATACGGGGTATATCAATAAGAGGTTTGAGCGGCGGCTCGTCTCCTGTTAAAACCACGATTTTAGCAATTCCCTCAGCGTAATCTCCGATTCTCTCCAGTTCGGTGATG
>CAYPYL010000018.1:6197-11370 GCA_964414605.1 uncultured Dehalococcoidaceae bacterium | reverse complement strand
CTGCTGCTCGGCATCGTCCCCGGACTTGTCATGAGACTGGCGGAAATCGCCGGTAAGCTCTTCGCCTTCTAAAGAAGAACGGCACAGAAAAAGAGGAGCGACCCGTCATATGACAGGTCGCTCTCGTTTTATATTCATTTGCTCTCCGTAATTACGTCTTGGCCGGGGCGGGCGCGGCGGTGCCGAAGGGACGGATATCACAGAGAATAATAGGCCTGTCAACCCTGGTGATAACCAGAGGACAGTGAGGGAAGTTTTCAGGAACCACAACGGCCGTCGGCGTGGTAATAACGTACTTTTCCATCTCCTCGCCCAGATAATACTCGACCTCTCCGCCCAGTGAGCTTAAATCATTGGGGTCGGTCCCCATGAAAATGGAGAGCTGTAGCCCGGGATGCTGGTGGGGTTTACTGGGGTCGGGCCCGAACCGGTAAGGCGCGTTTTTAATACTCTCATACATGATGAGATAATTGAACTCCGGATTTTGACTGCGAATAAACGAGAGCATCCCTCCGGAATCATCCGGGTTCAACGGGCCGTAAGTCCAGGCGCCCTTCCGCGTAAGCGCCAGGTTGATGATATTATCGCGGTACTTAGAAAAGTACTTCGTCACCGGTGGGCTTCCCGTATCCTTTTTGTGCTCTGGAAGGGTGATTTCTCTGCACTCCTTGGTGCAGGAAAGCGTCATGAAGACAAATCTTCCACTCATTCGTGTAATGTTAGCGGGAAAATGCGTAAGTCCCGCCGGTACGGTAACCGCCGTGGACGAAGCTATCATGTGCTTTTCCCCTTCTTCACCCAGATAAAGCTCTACCTCCGCACCCAGTTCCCCCAGATTATCGGCATCGGTTCCCAACCAGAGCATTACCTGGTTATAATCATGCTTGTGAGGTTGGTAAGGTTTATCGCCCATGTACCCGGGCGCCCAGTATGCCCCGTACTGGACGTGAAAATCCAGCCCGAAAGGCTCCCCACTTAATTCGGTTACTTGCCGGTAGAAGCCCGGCCCGTCATCCCGGAAAGAAAGCTCCTTTACGTATTTCTCGTATTTTTTACCTGCCATGCGTAATTTCTCCTTCAATTATGATAATCACAACCATCATATTACGGACATTCTTACGTTGTCAAAAAATTGCGGGAAACACATGTTCCGTTAGCTGCCCTTGCGGGCGGTAGCGGTCAGAAATATATAGGGGAACGCGCTCTTTATAGTGTAATCGGTTATGCCTGTCCTCGCCAGGGCATCCCTGATTTCATCCGGTGAATATGACGCCTGCATCGATTTTAGTCCCTCGTCATTAACGGGCAGGAAACGTAAAAAACCCAGCCTCCTGAAATCGTGAACATAAAGGATACCGTTATCTTCCACCGCTTCCCAGAGATTGCGGATGGCGCTATCCGGCGGTTTCCAGTCGTGCAGCGAAAACGTTGAATAAACGAAGTCGAATCTGCCCAGCTTCCGCAGAAAGTCGCGGTCGTTCACATCGCCCACCGCATATCTAATCCTGTCCTGAAGGCCATTCTCTGCAATATACTCACCGGCTACGGTCGCCATTGACGGTAAAATGTCCACGGCGGTTATGTCTATATCCGGGTATTTCCGCGCCATCATGACCGCCAGGAAGCCGGGCCCCGCCCCCATTTCCAGGAAACGGCCTGATATTCCGAGGGTCCTCACTGCTTTTACAACCCCTCCGTACATGAGCCTGGCGTATTTCTTATGCGCTTTCGCGTATTGACGTACCCTTTCAACCCCCCAGGTTTCCTCTTCTTTTTGCTCAACCCTGTCTGCCATGTCCGTTTCCCTCTTTTCTCACGATTTCCTCCAGCTTTAAATCGACCATGGTATCTATGCCGAAATACGCCGCCTCTCTCAAGTCTGCCAGGGCTTCCCGTTCCGTTTCACCCAGGCCTACGGCAGCCAGCGGGCGGCAGACGATATAGTAGCTCTTGAGCTCTTCGTCATATTCGATTGTCATCTCGTTATCGGACATCGGTATCAAACCTCATACCGTACAGATATATGTACGGTCGATTAACAAGCCGGACAACAGAACTAACTCCAGTCTCTCCTCTTTCCGGAAACCGCCGCCAGGGGCGCCACGGCTATCCAGAGCGTTATGGTTATCAACATAGATGTCACGTAGTTGATATCCGCCGTTATGCCGATTTTCGGCGCAACGACATCCCAGAGAAGCATGAAAAACAGTGAACTAAGGAAAAAACCCGGAATTGCCGCCATTATTCTGAAGTAACCCATCTTAGACCTCCTGTATCTTTATTCTTCCAGTACGGCCTCGATATCATCGTAGGCCTGAATGAGAATATCGCGTATCCGCTGCATCTTGTCCGCATCCTGACCGCGCACCACATGACCCAGCAGGTTCTCCAGCGCGTGGTACTCCTTCATGACCATGACCGTCTTACCGATATTCTTGAAACTCCATTTGTGTTTTATCTGGCTTCTCACGCCGTCGGCATGGCTTTTCTGCTTCGCCAGGAATTGCCGTCCTTCTTCCGTGATAGTATAAGTCCTTTTGCCTTCCTGTTCGATGGAAAAGGCGTAGCCCATTTCCTCCAGCATCTGGAGGGTGGGATAGACAACGCCGGGGCTGGGTTTATACGTGCCGTAAGACTGCTCCTCCAGTTCCCGGATAATATCGTAACCGTGTCTCGGGGTATCCTTTATCAGCTCCAGTATTACATACTTCAGGTCGCCCTTCTGAAAAGAGCTCCCCCGCCGTGAACCCCGGAAAAACCTTCCCCTGTCATATCTACTGTCCCTGAACATAACCGACTCCTCATTGCTATTTGCTACTACTGATAAAGTATATATCTAATCATATCTAGATATATCTAGATATATTATAATGATAGACCCCCTGTTTGTCAAGGGGGGCGAGGAAAAATTTTGGGGATATTTTTAACCGCCGGTCAGCAGGTGACTCAACAGTATCCTCAAGGCGATTGCCATCAGGATAACCGCGCCCGCAATCTCGGCCCAACGTCCCATGAACTTTCCGGCCTTCCGGCCAAGGATAAAGCCAATTATCGTGACTATGAAAGCGACCACGCCGATGGTCGGGCTCGCTATGGCTATGTTTACTCTAAGAAGACCGAAGGACAGACCGACGGCCAGGGCATCGATGCTGGTGGCTACGGATAATGTTAGCAGCAGCAGCCCCCTGGTGATATCCGCCGGTTTTTCCGCCCCCCGCGGGGGGCGGAAGGACTCCCAGAGCATCCTGCCGCTGACGACCGCCAGCAGGACAAAGGCCACCCAGTGGTCGTAGTCCGCGATATATTCCACCACCGTTCTGCCCGCCAGCCACCCCAGGACCGGCATCAAGGCCTGGAACAGCCCGAACATGAAAGCCACCCGGAGTATCTGCGCCCGTGAATAGCTCCGTTGGGAAACGCCGCCGCCTAAAGCAACCGCAAAGCAGTCCGCTGAAAGGCCGATAGCTATGAGGAATACGGAAAGAAAATCACCGCCGGTCATTTTGTTAGTATCCCATATCTGGAGGCAATTACCCAAATCATTTATATCCGGCAGGCTCCCGGCCCCCACCATAGGCGTACCCGGTAGTACTAAACTATCCGCCGTTCCCTTACTAAAAGCCTATTCATAATTATCTTAGGTACTATTACAATGGAAGGGAATACGAATAACGCCTATGTTGGAGGGACTCCTTTTGCCCTGTCACCCTGATATTATCAAGGCGATTTCTGCCAGGGTCGCCGTAGTATTAATGGCGCTTATTTTAGGGGCTGTCACTGCGGGCTTCAGTTATACGCCGGCGCTGGCCGACGACGGACCCGACCTCATTATCCAGGACATCTCCGTATCTCCCCACGACCCGGTCCTTGACGAAACGGTAACCATAACCGTAACCGTTAAAAACCAGGGTAATCTGACGGCCAGTGCGAGCCAGGTTGTTTGCTATATCGATAGCGCCGTCCTGGCTACACAGACCGTCGACTCGCTTACCGCCGGCGCCATGGTAACCAGGACATTCTACTGGGAGGCAAAGGCAGGCCCGCATACCATCAAGGCAGCGACCGACCCCGGCGGAACCATTACCGAGACCAACGAGACCAACAACACCAAGACTTATACCCTTACGACGCTGGCCCCCGACTTGATTATTCAGTCGGTACAATGGTCACCGGATATACCGTCCAGAGGCGATAGCGTCTCGTTCAATATTATCGTAAAAAATCAGGGTAACGTTAGCTCGCATTACACAAAAATCAATTTCTATATCGACGGCGTTTCCCGGGGCTACCAGGACGTTCCGTCCATAGACCCCGGTGGTACCGCAACCAAGACCTACAACTGGACGGCATTGTCCGGCACCCATGTCATCGAGGCGGTTATCGACGAAATGGGCAACGTCAGTGAAAGCGACGAGGACAACAACCGTCTATCGATGTCTTTCCTGACCTCACCCCCCGACCTGTTGATAGAGGCCGTCTCCTGGACGCCGGAAAGTCCCTCCAAGTACGACGAAGTATCCGTCAACGCCCTGGTAAAAAACATGGGGAGCGGTCGGTCTGACATCTGTCGCCTGGCTTACTATATCGATAATGAGTTCAGGTCCTCGGTGGAGGTCGGCTCGCTGGATGCCGGAGCCTCCAGCAATGTCACTTTCACCTGGATGGCAATAACCAAAGAACATGAGGTAAGGCTGATAGTTGACTATTATCAGACCGTCAAGGAAAGCGATGAGACCAACAACGAAAAAACGTTAAATTTACTAACACTGGTCCCGGACCTGATTGTTAAAGATATTACCTGGCTGCCCGCCAACGCCGGTGCCGGCGATAACGTAACCTTTACCGTGACTATTAAAAATCAGGGCAGTGGCAGAGCCGGAGAATCACGCATCGCTTACTATCTCACCGGAGGTTATCAGGGCTACTTGAGTGTCGGGGCATTAAGTGCTGACGCCGAGACTAACCTGTATGTCGACTGGCAGGCTCTGTCAGGTACCAATACAATCAGTGTCACTGCCGATTATGATATGAACCTGGGAGAGAACCGTGAAGACAACAACAGACTCACCAAGACTATCCCCGTCATCCCTCCGGACGTTATTATTTCAAATATCGCCTGGTCCCCGGAGAATCCGGACGTAGGTGATACCGTAACCTTTACGGTAACCGTGAA
>CAYPYL010000018.1:0-6097 GCA_964414605.1 uncultured Dehalococcoidaceae bacterium | reverse complement strand
TATGCCGACATCGGCCAGATCAGCGCCGGCGGCGTGCTAACGGAATACCTCGTCTGGGTAGCCGCATCCGGCGAGCATACCATAGAGATAGTCGCCGATTCCGCCGACCAGATGGATGAGATAGACGAAGATAATAATACAAAGACAGTCTTACTGCCCCCGCCCGACCTGTTAATACAGGGCATCACGTGGTCGCCCGCGGACGCTTCAATAGGTGATACCGTAACCTTCACCGCCACTTTCATCAACCAGGGCAGCAACAAGTCCCAAAAAGCGGAGGCATCTTACTATATCGACAGCCTGGCGATGGGTTCGCTGGCCTTACCGGAAATAGAGCCGGCCTCTTCGGCCACCGTGTCTTTCGAGTGGGCAGCCCTGGCCGGTATTCACAATATCAGTATAACCGCGGATGCAGGTAATATCGTTACCGAGTCCGACGAGACTAATAACGATAAAGAGATATCTTTCTCCACGATGACCCCCGATTTAGTCATCGAGGATATCAGCTGGCTTATGGAATATCCGCTCTCCAACAATGACGTAACCTTTGTCATCACCATCAAGAACCAGGGCAGCGATACGTCCGGCGTTTCTACACTGAAATATTCTGTCGACGAGTCAATCGACCTTCATAAAGACATAACTCCCCTACCGGCCGGAGAGTCCATCACGGTAAATATCATTTCAGTTATCGAGTCCGGCGAGCATACGGTTGACGTATATATCGACCCCGATGATGAAATTACCGAGATTGATGAGACTAATAATGATAAAAGTCTGTCTTTCTCCACCAGCGTTCCCGACCTTGCCATAAAGACAATCAACTGGACGCCCATAATAGCCTCACCTGGGGACACCGTCACCGTTACCGCTGCGGTGGAAAACCGGGGTAGAAACGAAGCTGCCTACCCGCGCCTGACCCTGCATGTTGACGGTTCTCCCGTAGCTTACGTAGATATCGCCGGAATAGAATCGGGCGAGATTGCCACCGGCGAGTTCTCCTGGACAGCCGAGGCAGGCCTTCACGAGATTGCCGTCTACGCTGATTTCGACGGGCTCTTACCGGAAAGCAACGAAACCAACAACGTTATATCCCGCCCGCTAACCATTGAGGAGCCAGTCGCACCCGCCAAGCATAACCCCACCCCGGCAACTGGTACTTCGGTCGATAGCGGATTCCTGGAAGACTCGTGGTGGATGATTCTGCTGATAGCCGGTTTGCTGGGAGGCACGGCTTTTATCACCGCCTTCAGGTCTTTCAGAAAGAAATAGGCGCCGGCCCCGGAGACACATTTACCCGGGGATATCCCTGTGAAAAACGTTCTTATAGTAACATTTTGACAGATAATAATTATCAGTATATAATGAATGAACATTCATTCATATGTCCAGACGATCGCAATGGCAAGCCGAGAGGAAAGAAAAGAAAAGATCACCAGATTGCGCCGGGAACAGATTTTACACGCCGCCCTAGACGTCTTTTCCCGGATTGGCTACGACAGGTCAACCGTCCCGGATATAGCCCGGGAAGCCGGCGTGGCCGTGGGAACCATCTATAACTACTACCCCAGCAAACGCGACTTGCTCGTAGCCATAACTAACGAATACGTTATCCTCCCATTTTCCCGCTTTATCGGTAAATCACGCACCCCGGACGATTTCTCCTATATCTCCGGCCTCCTGGAAAACCGCCTGAACTTCGGTCTGGAGGGAGCCAACAGGTTCCTGCCCCTGCTTAGCGAAGTGCAGCGTGACCCCGAACTGCGCCGGAGCTACGCGGAAAAGGTAATCGGGCCGGTTATGGATATGATGGGGCAGTACACCACCTCCAAAATGAAGGAAGGCACCTTCCGTGATATCGATCCGGCCATCGCCACCAGGGCCATAGGCGGCATGGTCATCGGCTTTATGCTGCTGTATCGAATCGAAGGTGAAAAAAGCCCCGTGCGTAAAATCGACCGTAAGAAGCTCGCCGCCGAACTTGCCAAGCTCATTCTCAAAGGCATTCAGAAAGGATAAATATACTTACATATCGGGAGGTTTCCGTTGAAAAGAATCGCCGGTTTTATCTACGACCACGCTAAACTATTCATCGTTCTGGTTATCGTCCTCAACCTGGTTTCCCTGGCCTCCCTTTTTCGCTTCAATATGGACACGGATTTCCTGGCCTTCTTCTCCAAGGGAAACCCGAAAGCGGACGAATACCACGCGCTCAACGCCAAGTACGAGAGCGGCGAGACCATCTCCATCCTCATCGAACGGGATATGCCCCTGCTCGATAAAGAAATCATGCTGGAAGTCTTCCGTCTTCAGCAGCAGATAGTAGCCGTTGACGGCGTGGCGAGGGTACAGGGTTTCATCCCGCCGGAAATCATGGAAGGTGCCGGCGTCGTCAGCGTTGACGAAGCCTTTATAGAGAATAGATACGACACGGTTAAGGACTTCATCGAAAACAAGTATTTTATGACCGACCAGTTTCTAACCCCTGACGGTCGCCACGGTATCATTATCGCCAGCCTGGAGGTAGATGCCCCCTCCGATGATGTTATCGATTCGCTGGAAAAAATCAGGGAGAGCAGCAATTTTAATATCTCCCTGGCCGGCAACGTGGTGATAAAAGATACCATCTGGGGATATCTCCTGATGATACTCTGCATACTCCCGCCCTGCGCCATTATCCTGGTTCTCCTGGTCTTTCGCTCTTCTTTGAAGAGCTTCCGCTTTACCATACTTTCCATGTTTCCCGCCTGGTTTGCCGCGCTCTGGACCTTCGGCACCATATTCTGGAGCGGCCGGGACCTTAACCTGCTCACAGTGCTAAGTCCCCTCTTTATTCTCGTGATGGGCTCGGCTTACGGCCTGCATTTCATCAGCCATTACCTGGACAATATCGGCAGGTACCGGGACCGCCGCCAGCTGACGATAGCAACGCTGGAGATGGTAGGCACGCCCATATTCCTGGCAACGATAACCACCATGGCCGGCTTTGCCTCCCTTGCCTGGACGGAAGTTGTGCCGATGCGCCACATGGGAATCTTCGTTACGCTGGGCATCGGCTACGCCGGATTTATCGCTATCTTCTTCCTGCCGGCGGTACTGTCCAGGTTGAATATATCGGTAAAAGCCACGCAGGAGAGAAATTCACGGCTCAACGCCTTCATACTCAAAGCTTCCCGGCAGAGAGTGCCGGTTATCGTTATATTTGCGGCTATCGTCGTGGTTTCCGCGGTCTATATACCCAGCCTCCACGTGGAATCAAACCAGTTGACCTACTTTAAAGAGAGTTCGGAAATCAGGCAGACCTTCGACCGCGTTGAAAAGAGCTTCGGCAGCGCTGTGCCCCTCACCGGGGAGATAATCTCCGACCAGGGGAAAGCGGCCCTGATGGATGCCACGTTCGCCGCCAGGGTCCTGGAAACGGAAAGAGAGCTGGAAAGCCTCCCCGGCATTAAAAGCGCTTTCTCTGTCTTCGATCTCATCGCGGGTATAAATTACATGGCTTTTGGAGAGAACGCCTATCCGTCCAATCCTGCCTTTACCAGCGTGATGCTCTCACAGATAAGCGGTGAAGAAATGGGCACCTGGGCATCCGAGGACGGCTTTAAGATGATAGTAAAAACCGAGGGGCTGAATACGGAGGACATTGAAATACTCGATGATTTCGTCGCCGGTCACAGCGATACGATAAGGATTATCACCGGCATGCCGGTGCTCTTCAACGAGATGAACAAGCTGGTTATCAGGAGCCAGATACAGAGTCTTGGCCTGGCGCTGGTATTGATATTCATAATGCTCTGGGTGACGCTGCGCCGCATCACGGCAGCCCTGGCGGGTCTTCTGCCCATCGCCCTTACAATCTGCGCCATTATGGGCATGCTTTCGATTACCGATTTTCACCTTAACCTCATGACCGCCAACCTCTCCGCCATCGCCATCGGAGTAGGCGTGGACTATTCAATCCACCTTCTTTCGGGAATCTATTACTACCGCGAGCGCGGCATGAGCCGCTCGGAGTCCGTCGATGCCGCTTTAGCCACAGTATCGCGTCCCGTGCTGACCAATGCCTTCGGTCTCGCCATCGGGCTTTCCGCCATGTTCTTCTCGCCGCTACGTATCCATACCCAGGCAGCATCGGTCATGTGGGTGGCGATGATGGTCTCTTCCCTGGCGGCCCTGCTGCTGGTGCCACAGTTCTACAGGAGCAGGAAAAAGGGCAAAACTAAATCCGCTTAAGCTATTCGAGCCACTGTCCGGCGACAGGAAACACTGAAGCCCGGCCTCGTCAGTTTTTCGTGCGGCGAGAGACCGGGCTTACCTGTTTTAAAATAATATCCGGTGTTTATTCCACCTTGCCGAATTTCTCTTCCAGGGCGGCTTTATCCCATATCTTGCCGGTTGCTTCCTGGGCGGGGAGACCGGCCAGCATGGCCGGGTATTTCTGCCAGATAATCGGCTCTTCGAACAGGCTGGTATCTCTGCCCTTCATATACCCCATGACAACATCGGTTTTAACGAAGTAAGGACGTATGCAGGCAATCGCGATGCCCTCTTCACGCCTCATCTCCCGCGCCAGGCCGAGGGTAAAGCGTTCCACGCCGGCCTTGGTGACGCCGTAGGGGATGCTCATGCGGATTTCCTTGGCCAGTATCGATGAAACGTTGATAATCATACCGCTTTTCTTTTCCACCATGTGCGGCAAAACCACTTTCGAGCAGAGATAGGTACCGTCAAGATTTACAGATAGAATCAGTCGCCACCGGCGGTAAGGCAAATCGAGGAAGGAGTCCTGGGCGGTAACGCCGGCGTTGTTCACCAGCACGTCGATTTTCCCGAACTTCTCCAGGGCCTTGTTGACGATATCGTTGACGTCATCCTCGACGGTGATATCGCCGCCCATGGTCAGGGTCTTGACGCCGAGAGCCTCTATCTCTTTGGCGGTCTCGTCCAGCTTTCCGTCATCGGTAACGCGGTCGCATATAATCAGATCGGCGCCTTCTTCCGCCATGCCGAGCGATATTGACTTTCCCAGGCCCTGCCTGGCACCGGTAACCAGAACTGCTTTTCCTTTTAAAGACATATCATTTCCTCCTTTCTTCTTTCCCCGGGCTAACTTTATGTAAGCATACCGTAATCGAGCGGGAAGATTCCGGCCGTCTGATTGGCGGCGGCATCGGAAGCCAGGTACAGAGCGATAGCCGCTACGTCGTCCGGCTCACCGAACCTCCCTATTGCGGTCTGGCTAAGCATTCTATCATTTACCCCGGGCATCTGGAGGAACGGGTCGGACAGTCGACTGTGCACCCAAGCCGGGGCGATGGCGTTGACTCTGATGTTCCACTTGCCCCACTCCTTGGCCATGACGCGGGTCATGTGCATGACCGCCGCTTTGCTGATACAGTAAGCGCCCAGCGATTCCTCCACCCTGACGCCCATGTAGGAAGTGATGTTGATAATGCTGCCCCCGCCCTGCTCCTTCATAATGGGTGCTATCTCCTTGGCCAGGAAAAACGGTCCCTTAACATTGACGTTCATCACCGAGTCCCACTGCCACTCCTCCATATCCGTGAGAGGCACCATGAAGCTGGCGCCGGAGCTGTTCACCAGTATATCAATCCGGCCGAACTCCTTCTTCACCTGCTCGACGAAAGACTGGGTCTGGTCCAGCTTAGCGATGTGCGAAGCCAGCGGTAGAACCTTGCCCTTGGTCTTGGCCGTGATTTCCTCGGCGGCCTTGTCCAGGTTTTCCTGCTTCCGGCTGCTGATAACCACGCTGGCGCCGGCCCCGGAAAGCGTCTCGGCGATAGCCTTGCCGATATCGCCGGCACCACCGATGACGATGGCAACCTTGCCGTCGACACGATATTTGTTAATATCCATGCAACTCTCCTTTTATGAGTATTAAAACCGGTAATTCCCGGTGTTTCTGTGCTACTCCACCTTGATGATACAGGAGTTGGCCTGGGCCAGTCCGCCGCATATGGCTCCCATGGCGTAGCCGCCTCCCCGCCGCCGCAGCTCGTACATCAGGTTCATGACGAGTCGGGCGCCGCTGGCGGTGTTGGGGTGCCCGATGGCGATGGCGCTGCCGTTGATGTTC
>CAYPYL010000017.1:3545-11476 GCA_964414605.1 uncultured Dehalococcoidaceae bacterium | reverse complement strand
AGTCCCTTACTATATGTAGGAAGCTATTGAATCAGTAAGGTATTCATTTCTTTATCATCATACCCGGCAGCCACAGGCTTAAATCGGGGAACGCCACCATGAGCGCCAGAAAGAGGATGAGGACGCCCAGGAAAGGCAGTATTCCCCTAAGCAGCTCACCGGTCTCTATATCAAATGTATTTCTCACCAGGAACAGATTGATGCCCATCGGCGGGGTAATCAGGGCTATTTCCATGTTGGTCACGTACAGTATCCCGAACCACAGGGGGTCGTAGCCCAGCGCCAGGACCATGGGGACGAAGATGGGGATGGTTAGCATCATGATAGTAATTCCCTCGATGAAGCAGCCGAGTATGAGAAGCACGACCATAATACAGATGATTATCAGGGTCGGCGGCAGATTCAGCGATGTTACCAGCGTGGCCAGATTTTCCGCCATGGCGGAACTCCCCACCACGTAAGCGAAGAACTGGGTGCCCACCAGGATAATGAGAATCATGGCGTTTATCAGCGCCGTCTCTATCATGGCCCGGTACAGGCCTTTCCAGCGGAGGCGGTAAAAAACCACGGCGATGACCAGTACCACGAAAGCCCCGACGCCCCCCGCCTCCGTGGGAGTGGCGATTCCCATGTATATCGAGCCGAGGACGCACAGCATCACAAAGGCGACCGGCCAGACCCTCTTCAAGGAGGAGAACCTTTCTCGCCAGCTGACGGAACCTACTTTGCTCCCGAGGGCTGGATTACGCGAGCATAATATCACGGGCACGATGGACAGCATAAGGGCAAGGATAATGCCCGGGACAATCCCCGCTATGAACAATCGCCCGAGGGGCACGTTCGATAAAATGGCGAAAATAATCATGGTGGCGCTGGGGGGAATCAGTGGGCCGAGGACACCGCCGCAGACCAGCGCTCCCAGTCCGAGCGCCTTGTTGTAGTTATACCGCTCGAATTCCGGCACCGCCACTTTTCCAACCGCGACTATGGTGGGGGCACTGGCACCCAGGGCGGCGGCCATCCCGGCCTCGCCCCAGATACTGGCGGATATCAGCCCTCCGGGAACACGCGACAGCCAGTTTCTCGCGGCGCGGTAAAGGTCCTCGCCTATCTTGGTTTCCGCGATAATACAGGCCATCAGCGTAAAGAGGGGCAGCGGCGTCCAGCTCAAGTTGTACAGCAGGTGGAAGGTCATCCACCCGACTTTCTGGAGGCAGAGACTGCCGAAGGTGGCAAACCCGACAATTATCGATATAACTCCCACGGAGTAGGCAATCGGGACACCCATTATCAGGAAAACAAGCATGCCGGCTACGCATATAATGGCTGCCGTGGTGTAATCCATGTAACCCCCAGTTTGCCGGGCGATGTTACCAGCGCCGGGCACTAAGTAAAGCTAATCCGTTTTCTTACCCGCCCCCTTCCTCAAGGAAGCAAAACCGCTGTAAATTCTCCCCAGGAGAACGAGGAGAAGCAGGGCATAGCCGATGGGCACCATCAACTTTATCGGGAATATGGGCTCTCCCCAGGAGGACGAGCTGACCTCGCCGATTTCCAGCGAGAACATAGCTACTTCAACCCCCTTCCAGGTGAGCATAAAGGCGAAAAACAGCCCCATGATAGGCGCAATAATATTTATGATGATATGCTGCGCGCGTTCAGACAGGCGGCTGGTGATAAAGTCGACTCTGATATGCCGACCCAATCTCTCCACCGCCGATATAGCGAAGACAAAAGAGAACAGCAGGAACATAATGCTGACTTCGTAGGAATACGGCTCCGGATTATTGAACGCATACCGCCTTAACACACCGTAAGTCGCGGTAAACATCATCACCACAATCAATATACCGCTTAGCACCAGAAAGATGTGGCTGGCTTTATCGATTATTCTCTCCGGCAAGCTCTTGTCTTCGCTGGCCAATCTCGTAGCCTCCAGATATTAAAGCGCTGTTCACAGGGCTAGAGTCCATTCGTGATGCTCAACGTCATTACGGGCTGTCAAATCGCAAGACGCCACCTGACGATGCTTCTACAGAAACCCGCAGGAGTTGAGACCAACCCCGGGTCCGGCTCTATTAATTCCACACTTTCCCCGCTTCCAGCGGGGATGGCCGCCAACCGGTCTAACGATTGGCGGCCAATCACACCGTCACTTTACGTTACAGATATATGTTAAGTCTTAGGGATTTTCAGCATTTGCTTTATCGGCGATTTCCTTCAGCTTCTTGCCGAAATCGCCCAGACTGGCTATTTTTTCATCGACGTAAGGTTTGACCGCTGCTTCCCACTTGGCTCGTTCATCCTTGGGAAGGTCATAGACCTCCATACCCAGCCCTTCAAGTATTTGCTTGTCCTCCTTGTCGGACTGGATATGAGCTGCGCTCATGACATCGGAAGCCTTCCACGCCTCCTCAATCAGGGCATCCTGTACTTTCTTCGGCATGTCGTTGAAGACGTCCATATTGATTAGATACGTGTTAAAGGTGGGAGTGGAATAGAAGCGTATCACGTACGAAGCAACGTCGTTTAGACCGGATATCATGGTCCACTGGGTCGATGTCAGGACGGCGTCCACGACGCCCTTCTCCAGGTTCGAATAGCACTCGGTCCAGGGAATCGTCACCGGGGAAGCGCCGAGGGCGTTAGCCAGTGCGGCGGATTCCGGATTGGTGGCTCCTATCATCATGCCTTGCCAGTCCGCCAGCTTCGTCACCAGCTTGGTGGAAATCAGCTCCTGGGCACCGGTGGTGTACGCGGCAAGCGCCACCTGGTTCATCTTCTCCTGAAGCCTTTCATTGTAAATCTCTATCGACGGCCTGCAGGCGGCCGCATTAGCCCGGACATTGTCGTAAAGCATAGGAACTTCCGCCAGGCCCGGGTCGAGAAACGCGAAAATACCCAGCCCGATTGAGGCCATCTCGACGGTGCCGCTCCGCACCGCGTCCATGGTCTCCGGCACTTTCACCAGCTGCTCGCCGGGGTAGACCTTAATCTGGTACGCGCCATCGGTCCGGTCACTGAACGCCTGGGCGAGTTCCTCGGCGTTTACGGTAAGCTTATCGCCCGCGGGCGTCGGGATGGTAAGCCTTAAAATGAGCGGCTCTTCCGGAGTGGCACCGCCGCCGTCACCGCAGGAGACCACCAGACCGGAAAGTACCATGACGATAACTGCAATCGGCAGCAACAACGATAATTTTTTCATCGTAACCTCCTATAAATTTAGTAAATGCAACAACTGTCTGTGGTAAATAAATGAGCTACATTGTGCAGAAACAAAATCCCATGTACTTTCATTTATGTGGAATTATTGTTTGGCTTATATCTAAATGCCTGGAATGAATTTATTCACCTCCCTTCGCTTGATACTACCAAAATACTCCAGTTTCCTTACCAAAGCAAGCGTACCGTACCGCCCGACCGGTTTTATTGCCAGAAGAAAAACCGCCCGGACTATCAGGTTTTACTATCGCCCTACGAAAGCATAAATAATAATATTACAGATAAACGCAGTTTACAATAGCCCGGAGAACTAATTTTTAATCGCCGGTTGCATAGCGCCCCACTTTATAATTTCGAATATTCCGGCCGTCAATGGTATAATACTCCAAGAATTATTGGTACCGATATTGGAAGATGAATAACTTGGCTGGCTTAAAAACCTGGTTTCTGGAGACACGTCCTCAATTCCTGACATTATCCGTCATACTTGCTTTCCTGGGAGCAAGTGCCGCCTGGTACGATGGTTCTTTCAACATATGGCACGCCATCCTCGCCGGAATAGGACTGGTGTTCGCCCATGCCAGCGTGAATATCCTGAATGATTATTTCGATTTCCGCAGCGGCATTGACCTGGCCACGAGGCGCACCCCCTTCAGCGGGGGCAGCGGCATACTTCCCGCGAGTTTGCTTACCCCCCGGCAGGTCCTCTGGCTGGGACTCGCCGCGCTGATACTCGCGATACCCATCGGCATATATTTCATCATCGTAAGCGGCTGGCTGCTCCTGCCATTGCTTTTGGTAGCTGCTTTCTTCATCTTGCTTTACAGTCCTTTTATTCTCAAGCACCCCTGGCCGGAGTGGGTAGCGGGGGCCGGCCTCGGCGCCCTGCCCATCCTGGGAATGTACTTCACTCAAACGGGTGTCTATACCTGCACGGCGGTAATCGCCTCCATTCCATCCGGTTTCCTGGTGCATAACCTGCTGCTGCTCAATGAGTTCCCGGATGTGGAAGCCGACCAGCTGGCCAAGCGCAAGACCGTACCCATCACCATCGGCGAGAAAAAATCCGCCGTCTTCTACTCAATAGTGGCCATCGCAGTTTACGTGTGGATAATAGCCTGGGTGGCGGCGCAGGTAATGCCCGTCTGGACGCTGCTGGCGCTGCTTACGTTACCCCTTACCGTCAGGGCAATCAGGGGCGCCATTCATTACGACAACCCCGACAAACTCATGCCGGGCATGGCCGCCAACATCATGGTGGTCCTGGCGACGCAACTGCTTATAGGCATCGGCTTCATTCTGGGTCGCATTTTTTAGGTAAAATGGATACTTCAAATCCCACCCGGAAGTCAAAACCGCTGCACGGCATGTTCACGGCAGTCCCGCCGCGTTACGACCTGGTTAACCGCATCATCAGCCTGGGACTGGACAAGCGTTGGCGTCGGCAGACTGCCCAGGTCTGCCTGGAAGGAAAACCGCGGCGAATTCTCGACCTTGGCTGCGGCACCGGCGACCTGACTATAGAAATCGCCCGTATGTCCGGAGAAAGCGTGGAGATAACCGGCCTGGACTACAGTCTGCCGATGCTGGAACGGGCGCGCCGGAAGGCCTCCGATGCCGGGGTTGAGAAGAAGGTCAAATTCGTTCACGGACAGGCTACGCAAATCCCCTTCCCGGACGGTCACTACGATTGTGTCGGTATATCCTTCGCTTTCCGCAACCTTACCTATAAAAATCCGGTCTGTCAGCCGCACTTTGCCGAGGTAAAGAGAGTCCTGAAAGGCGGCGGCCGGTACGTTATCGTCGAGTCGAGCCAGCCGCAAAATCCGCTGATTAAGACCCTTTTCCACCTCTACGTGAAAGCGGTCGTCGGGCCGGCGGGCACTTTACTCTCCGGCAACCGGGGCGCCTACCGGTATCTTACGGAATCGATGACGGGGTTCTATACTCCGGGGGAAGTCAGGGACATGCTGGCAGCGGCGGGATTTCGAGCTATCAGCTACCGCCCCCTGCTGTTCGGGGCAGCCGGAATACACGTAGCTGCCGTACCAGGCTAAATCTGATTTTCGATACAGTATTCCCGTAGCGTATTAAGCGCCGCAAAGAAGTCCCGCATCATAACGCTTACCGGGTACATCCCCTTCTCGGTAACGTTCAGTATTCCGTTTCCCGAGACAAGCCCGAAGCCCCTGAAAAAAGCCAGCTCCATACCGAGTTTCTTATGCGCGCTCTCGCCGAAGCGCCGGCGTAACGACTCCATATCCAGCTTCATGCCGAAAAGTTTGGTCAGGAGATAGTACCGCAGGTTCTCCTTCTCGGACAGCTTGCGCCAGCCGATAATCGGGAGAGTCCCGGCGCCGGTCATATCGTGATAACGGTCGAGGGAAAATGAATTCACGAAGAAATTACCCTTGACGATACTCACGGAACCGGAGCCGACGCCGATATAGTCATCGGACTCGATGATATACTCGTCAATCATCCGCTCGCCCCTGGAAAAGCACCACGCCGTCGATGCCTCATAACCGCCGTGGTAAAGCTCCTTCATAATGATATCGTAGAACCGTTTCTCGCGGGAGTTGTCCACTTTATTGAATTTCCTCTCCATCGCGTCCTTCTTGTGCGGAGAGGCCATCAGGGGATAAAACGTCGCCTGGTCTATTCCCAGTTCTTTGAAGGCAGCCACGTCGGAACTGAACTGCTCGGTCGTCTGGCCGGGGAAATTAAAGACAAAGTCCACGTTCAGCGTATCGAACCGCCCTTCGGCCATAAGCAGCCGTTCCTTGACCTCATCGGCAGGGCCGTTGACCCGTCCCATCGTTTTCAGCACCGGCTCCTCGAAACTCTGCACTCCGATGGAAAGTCGGTTAATACCCATCTCGTTTAGTAAATCGGTATTCCTCTCCGTCAACTCCCGGGGCGTCGTCTCCAGGGATATTTCACCGACGTCGAACCGCTCCCGCAGGAAATCGATTAACGAGGCGAGTTCGTCCATAAGCACCGTGGGTGTTCCCCCGCCGAAGTAAACCCCGGAGAAATTAAAGCCGCGCTGCACGTACAACTCAATCTCTTTTTTCAGGTCTATAAAATACCGGGACGCCAGGTCTTCGTCAAAGAGATAGCGGTTAAAGCAGCAGAAAGGACATAGCGAACGGCAGAACGGAATGTGCACATAGAGTGATATGCCGGTTTTACCGTCCAGCTTCTCCCCATATACAATCGATTCATCAATCGCGGGATTCAAGCGGCGGAACTTACGTCCCTCACGCCTGGTAACAAAGCTGACAATCTCTGGTATCACGTCTTTTTTAGTAACTTCCCCCGGGTAAAATAATACCACACGGGGGTTACTTTAGCTAACGCGGAACACGGCGGAAATCCCGTAATGAGAGAGTAACAGGGCGTTGTAGTTTATTTCTTAGACAAACGGGACCTGACAAATCCGGAATTGAATGACTTTACGGCGACCGGACAAAATTGACTACGCGTGTATTGGTGCAGCTCGGCAAAAGCCCCCTGCCTGGTCAGCGGTTTACGATAGGAGTGTGCGGTGGTCATATTATCGAAAGCATCAGCCACGGCTATCAGCCTGGCCCCGAGGGGTATGGCTTCGCCTTCTAGTCCCTGCGGGTATCCCCTGCCATCATACCTTTCATGATGATGTAGAATCAGCCGGCTTGCCTCCTTGAGGAAAGGAATGTCTTTCAGCAGGTTATAACCGGTTATAGGGTGCATCCGTATTATTTCCCACTCATTATCCGTGAGTTTACCGGTCTTGTTCAATATACTGTCCGGTATGCTTAATTTACCTATATCATGAAGAATGGCGGCGTATTCAATGTCCTGCTTTTCTTCCTTTGAAAGAGATAGCTCTCTGGCGCCGGTAAGCGCGTACTCCGATACCCTTCGCGAATGCCCACCTCCGCAGGTCTCCTTACAATCGGCCAGGGATACCATAGCCGTTACCGTGCCCCGGTAAGAATTCAGCAGGCTCTCGTTCATTCTGCTATTTTCAATCGTCATGGCGGCGGTAGACGCCACGCAAAGCATGGTTCTCAAATCACGCTTGGTAAAATCGGTGCCGTCTGCCTTATTGAGCACCTCGATAACCCCCATGACTTTATCCTCTATAATAATTGGCACGCCGATGATAGACCTTGTTTTAAAACCGGTGGCCTTATCAATCATCTTATAAAAGTGGCTGTTCCTCTCTGCGTCATTAACCATCAGCGGCTTGGCGTTACGCACTATCCACCCGGCGATGCCCGATTGACGGCTTATGTGCAGTCGCTTCAACTGCTGTCCCACCGGGCCGTCGGCAAACTTGAAGTACAGCTCCTGGCTTTTTTCATCGAGCAGGAGCAAAGACGAAGCCGAAGAACCGAGGGCGTTATGCACCGTCCGCATGATGCACCCGATTAGCTCTTCTTCTTTCTTAGCCTCCGGTTTGGCCCTGGCCCACAGCTTCTCCAGCAGGTCGATTTTTGATGTACCCATCCTTGGAATAGTATTTACGGGCTTAACCATTTTATCGCCGTTACCATGTTCTTTTTCAACCTGCGCCGGTCTGTTTTCAGGCTTCGGCACCTTATCGGTGTTAACACCGTTCATTCTTGCCTGCGCCGGTCTGTTTTCAGGCTTCGGCACCTTATCGGTGTTAATACCGTTCATTCTTGCCTGTGTCAGCATGCGATGAAGCTTCGGCATCT
>CAYPYL010000017.1:0-3445 GCA_964414605.1 uncultured Dehalococcoidaceae bacterium | reverse complement strand
GTGTTAATACCGTTCATTCTTGCCTGTGTCAGCATGCGATGAAGCTTCGGCATCTTTAACATCTGACCGGGTCTTAGTCTGACCTCTGTTAATCTGTTAGAAGGCCTCCTCATTTCCCCTCCACAACTTTACGAAATGTTCGTTTGTAACAATATATCTGTACTATTCTGGCAACAAGCCGGTTAATTAAATATAAATATCCGCTAAAAAAAACTAAATTATATGTAAACATTTCACCCTGTTAACGGGGGGAATGACATGAAAAAAGACAAGGTTATGGAGAGATAGTCTCGGCCAGGTCCCGGCGGCTGGTAATGCCGGCAACGGTGTCCAGGAAATCCTTGAGCGAATCGCTCCGGTCTCGAAGCTCCTTTAGCTCGGCTCCAATGGGGCTGATAGAGGTGGGACTATCGGCATAAGCGCCATGGAAGGCAAAATAAGCCTGGTTTAGTTTCCTGATATAGTAACCGTTTTCGGCCAGGTACTGCCGTTTCTGCTCCATAAATTCTTCCGCCCGCTCGATCTCGCCCGCAGCGAGGTATGCATCCACGGCCTTCCTGATTTCTCTCATCTCCTTATTGAAGTCAAAAACCGGTTCTACCTCCGGCTCCGCTTCGCCCATTCCGTCTTCAGCGTAGCACTTGCTGTAAATAGTCCCGCCGATTTCCTTGCTGACCATGCCGGCCACGGTCTCGTTCATTGTGGCAATATCATAGTCACGGTTAATTCCGGCCAGGTCCAGTACATAGCGAAACCCCAGCGGCGTGAACGCCAGGTACTGGTGCAGCCATTCTTCCGCGGCGGTATCGAGGATAAACCGGATATCCGCCTTATCCGTAACATAGCTCGGGTAGGTCGATATACCCCCCAGGTTGACCACCAGCGAGGAGACGCCGAGGCTATCGATTTCAGCCTCGATACCCTCCATATCCGTCACGCTCATGTCCGGCAGGAGAGTAACCTCCCTGATGCTGTCTATACTGTCCCTCGGAGATACCACCAGCAGATGGGGCGGCGGGGCCAGATTAATGTTGACCGGGGGAAAACCGATTTTGATGTTCAGGTATCTATCCAGCGGACTGTAGATACCCTGGCGGGAAAATGCCTCTCTGACCTGTGTTTCCACCAGCCTTTCAATAAGGACGGCCAGTTCCGAATTCTGCCGCTGGAGCTTGCCGAGCTCTTCTTCGAGCGATGCCGTGTCTCCATTCCCCTCCCCCGTGGCGCTTATTGCCGATTCAAGTTGCTTGATCCGCGCTGCGTTGGAGAAGAACACGGCGGTGGTATTATCCGCGATTTCAGGCTCCGGGCTGAATAATTTCCCTACCTCTTTTGCCAGAGCGCCGAATTCCCACCCGACGATATCGAAGCGGAACGGCCCGGTGCTTTCACGTAGCTGCTTGTCCAGGTCACGTTCCGGAGAGCACCCGGCCGCGGTCAACATAAGCAGCGATAACAAGGCGGCCAGAAGCAGACTGAATATACACCGGGACTTAATCAATTTAATTCCCTGAAACGCCCTTACGAGATGCGGGTCTATAACGATTAATCCGCCAGTTTCTCCCTGGCCCGGGCGATTATTTGAGAGAGCGTTTCCCCCGTCTTCTCACCGATAACGATATCGGCGTAGTGGTCGTGGGGGGTTTCCCCGATATTGAGAATAACCAGTTTGGCGCCGCCACGCTTGGCGACTATCGGCATTTGCGCCGCGGGATAGACCACCAGCGAAGACCCGGCGGCGATAAAGAGGTCGCATGCGGCGGACCTGGCCTCCGATTCGCGGGTCTCCCTCTCCGGCATCGACTGACCGTAAGCGACCGTCGCCGGCTTAAGGATGCCGTTACAGGTGTCGCACCGCGGGACCACCTGACCGGCAAGCATCTTCTCATGAACTTCCTCGCGCGGATACCTGCGATTACAGTCGAGGCAATCGACCCAGTGCATCGTGCCGTGGAGCTCCAGCACTTTTTCGTCCGGCACGCCGGCTTTCTGGTGAAGGCCATCCGTATTCTGCGTGATAACGCAGTCCAGTTTGCCCATGATATGAAGCTCGTTAACGGCATAGTGACCGCTGTTCGGCTTGGCCTCCCTTACCGTTTCCCAGAACATCCTGTGCACCTGCCAGTACTTTTCCCTGATTTCCTCGCTGCGCAGGAAGTTCGGCAGGTTCAGCTCGCTGGGGTCGAACTTGCTCCAGACCCCCTGCGGCCCGCGGAAGTCCGGGACGTCCGACTCGGTGCTGAATCCGGCGCCGGTAAAGACAACGACCTTCTTAGAATCGACAATCATATCCGCTACGACCTCAATATATTCCATTATCAACCTCCAAAGCGATTACGGGTATTTCTCGCAATCCAATCAAACTAGCTTATTCTTAGCACGGACCGGGCGAGTTCCCAGGAATAACCATACAGGTGCAGGCCCTTGCTCATGACCACCAGTCCCCCATCTTCCACGCCGATTTCACTGGCCATATATTCCTTCAGGAGCTGGATAGCCGCCAGGTTCGAGGGGAAGCCGGCCCACAGGTCCCACGACCGGAAATACGCAAAGAAGTCGAGCCTGCCGTCACGAATCCTGGTATCAATCATCCGCAGGCACGGCGGGTCATTCTGATAGATTGACTGGGCATCGCCTACCGCCATGAAAGCCTGGTTGGTATTATACCCGTCCTCCCGGTATATCCTGATTACCTCGGCGATTTGTTTTTCCAGATACTGGCCGTAGGTATACTGCTCACCTTCCCTGCGGTGCGCCGCCATGAGATAAGGCAGGTAGCTTTCCACGTACTCCATGGTGCTGGGCGGCGGCACGCCCTGGGGCACATCCGGTATCAGCGGCCTTGTCTCCGGGTAGTTTACCTGCACGACAGCCAGGTCGAGTTGCTTGCGTAACTGTCCTTCGTAGCTGCCCCGATCGATTTTATATTCGTAGCCCTCTTCGAGGACCTTGCCCAGGCAGAGGAACCAGGCTTCGGAAAGGTCTCTGGCTTCGATTACCGTTATTATCATGTAGAAATCCTTTCCGGCCCGGAATACTACTTTTTGCCCCTGACCAGCGCGAAAAATCTATCCTGGTATTCCTCGAAGACGCCCCACCGGTTGAGCTCCCGTTCCAGCTCGTAGGCTTTAATCATGCCCACGGCCACCTGATGGAACATCTCCTCGATTTTCTGCCGGGCGCCGACGGGCACCCCGCCGTGACTCATGCCGAGCAGTCCCCTTGAACCGAGCTGGGCGATATTACTCGGCAGCGAGCGAGCCGTCATCTCGTAGATAAATTTAAGCAAGGACACGTCCCAGAGTTCATCCTGCCCTTTGATGATGGAAGCCAGGGGGTCGCCCTTCTTATCGATTTCCTCGTTCAGCCTGTCCACCACGACCGGCCAGTTGTCCGAGACGATATTCAGTCCCTTGGGCTCGTTTTTATAGGTATAAAACAGGCC
>CAYPYL010000016.1:0-11485 GCA_964414605.1 uncultured Dehalococcoidaceae bacterium | reverse complement strand
TCTGCGGCCATGCCCATGTCGGTCATCATGGTATTCATGTCCCAACTCTTGTAATCCGCGGGAGGTTCGACATCGAAGTCCAGAGGTATGCAGAATTCCGAGTCTGCCTCTGACGGTATATGTCTATCGAGTATCTGGTTATCGTTACTGTCTATCCAGCCCACAATGGTTATCATATAGTAGCCGGGGTTAGCACCTTTAAGATAGAAAGCCTTGGAGGTCTGGCTCCCACTGGGGATGGTGGCGATGGTAGAGGACGGGCCATCCGTGGTGTTCCAGTGCGCCTGGGCTCCACCCGGAATACCCCAGCCGTTCATCTCCTCCATTACCGCCAGGGTAACATTAACGCTGTTATAGCCGAGGGCTTTCAGCTTAATGATGGTCTGCCCGTAGCTGTCCGGCGGTATCGGAGGTATCCAGCCGGGGTTAGCTTCCAGGCTGAAGGAGGCATCGCCCCTCATGAGGTTGAAGTCGTTGCCGATATTCTGCCACCAGGTATCGTTCTCTAGGTGGAAGTCGACCCAGTACATGCCGCCGGGGGTCAGGCCCCAGGCCTCATCTACAATGAAGGAGCCGGAGAAACCGCCGCTGCTACCGGCGGTGATGCCGCCGGCTGGTAACGGCACGGTGTGTCCGGCGAAACTGATATTAGTTACGTTGGCGCCGGCGGGTAGATTGGTGCCGGTATAGGTTACCTGCGTGCCGGCCGGGCCGCTATTAGGTGACAGGAATATATCCGGGAAAAAGACGCCTTCCTGCACCATCCAGTCGGTGTCCATGAACCCCGCGGGCGGCCCAACATGGAATTCCATGAAATAATCGCGCCGGTTCTGGTTTCCGTCGATGGCGATGATATTAAAGGGATAAGGGCCGGGCGGTAGATTTTCTGATGCGATTAATGTCAGCGTTGCCGTGGCGCTGCCGCCGGCGCTGGTAATGTTAACCGTTCTGGTTACGGGGTCCCAGTTCTGGGTGATGGTGCCGTAGGCGGCGAACAGCCCCTCCGTGCTCAAGGTAACTGTTGGGGTCTTGCCGGACAGGGCCGTGATAGTGATGGCGACCTGCCGTCCGTTGGGGTCGCCGGCGGAGATGGGTTCCAGCCAGTTCGGACTGGCCTTGAGCGAAAAGTTATCCGCCGTGCTCATGATATTGAACGGTATATTCCTGATGATGTTCTGTACGTTGACCTCCAGGGGGTGCATGCCGGAAGGTAGCGAAGGAATTGTAATGACCGCCGAGAAGGCACCAGTCTCATCGGTGATGGTATTTACGCTGGCGGGCGTCACGTCGTTGGGCCCGAAGCGTATAAAGGTAAGCTCCTGGCTCTTGGGGAAGCCATAGCCGCTGACGGTTATCTGTTCGCCCACGGAACCGTAATCCCGGGACAGCGTTACCATGGCCATGCCCATATCCATGAAGTCTGACGAGGGTGTTACTTCCAGTGTGAAATCGGTCCATATTTCCTCTTGCGGGTTTGCCGCGTTGTAAGCGCGGATGGATATGGGGTAGTTGCCCATCGGGCAGGAACCGGAGATGTTCAGCCGTAGTTCACGGCTTTCCACGCCGCCGATGGTCGGTGTAACGTTAGCACTGGTAAAGCTGGAGGTTATGCCGTAAGGCATCCCCTCGATTCTTAGTATCACGGTGGGACTGGGTGGGTTCGTGACGAGCGACTGTACAGATATGCTGACACAGGCGGTATCGCCCGACGGTCGCGCCAGCCAGCCGGGTGAAGCACTGACGTTGAATTTCTGGTCGGAAGTAACTACCTGGAAGTCGAATCCGCCCATGCAGTCGTCGGGATAGGTGCCCACAACAACGTCGACCGGATATCGTCCGGGGCCGGTGGACATACCGAAGGCGGAAGAAGGCACGGTGAATATGCCGGAGAAAGTGCCGTCCTCCGCGGTGGTGATATTGTTTGTCAGTACGTCCGTCTGGGCGAAGGTCAGGCTCGTCACCGGTGTATTGCCGGGGAACCCGGAACCGCTGAAAGTTATCGTATCGCCAACCTGACCGTAAGTGGGGGTAAGCGAGAGCATACCCATGCCGTACCCCTGCGGGGGCATAATCGATAGCTCGAGGTTGACACGGGTAATCTTCTCATCGCTGTCCCAGATATCGTTCGAGTTGGTATCGGCCCAGCCTTCGAGCATGGCCGGGTATTGTCCCATGGGTATCATGCCGGGTAAAATCAGCATCAGCTCGAAGCTGTTCTGGCTTCCCGGAGGGGCGCTGATGGTGTAAGTGGACTGGTCGCTGCCGTTCCATACTGTGCTAACACCCGGTGGCAGACCTTTAACCGACATTTTAATAGTCGGCGAGGCGCCGCCCAGTGCATTAAGTACACCGGAGGTCACCGGCATACCGCCGGGTTCGCCCTGCAGGAAGTTCGGTGAAAGTGTGAGTGTAAAGGTGTCGTCGCTACCGTATATGTTAAAAATAGCTACTGTCTCCACCTCTCCCACGTATACCCTGATGGGATACGAACCGGGGGCGATAGGCTCTCCGTTAAGGGTGGCGGGGACGGTAAAGCCTCCGGAGAACGTGCCTGTCGGCGACGTGGTAATCGATTGCGCCAGGCTGATGCTGACGCTTCCGAAGGTGATATCGGTAACATTAGCGCTGGTGGGGAAGTTGGAGCCGCTGAAGGACACGTTGGTGCCCGCCATCCCGGTATTAGGACTCAGCGAGAATATCGGCATGTCGTAACCGGCGGAAGCCCCTACATCCAGCTCCAGATTGCGGATTTCCGTCTGCTCTCCGGCGGTTGCCCTGACCACCAGGGAGTAATGCCCCATGGACGTGGAGGCCTTGGGCTGAATTTCCAGAGAGGACGTCATGGAGCCGCCTATGGGCGGCGTAACTATTGCGTTTGTCTGCCATCCTCCTCCGTCGAAGCGCCACTCGATTGTCGGGGGGCCTTCGACCCTCAAGGTCACATCCGTCGAGGCCGTGCCGACCGACTGGATATTAACCGAGGTGTTTACGGGAGTGCCGGGGGCAGCCTGTATCATCGTCGGCGAAAGGTTGATATTGAAGTTCGCCGTATCGCTAATGAAGGTAAAGTCGGCCATGGCTCTTCGGTCATTCGGATAGGTGCCGACGACCGCTTCTATCGGGTACATGCCGGGGGTAAGCCCGGCCGGGACCTGGAATACGGCGGAGAATGCCCCGTTACCGTCCGTGGAGATGGCCGGTAATGTGCCGTTTGCAATCTGGTCGTTTTGCACGTTCGGCGGGCCGAAGAACAGGTTTGTCAGAGGGGTGTTCTCCATGAAGCCGCTGCCGCTGATGGTTATCCACGTACCCACCTGGCCTACGGTCGGACTAAGGTATATCGAGGCCATGTTGAATCCGGATGGCGGCACCACATCCATCTCGACGGGGATGCGGTGTACTTCGTCGCTGCCGGACCGCTGGCCCTTGACGGTGAACGAGTAGTGGCCGGAAGGCATCCATTCGCTTATATTGAGGTTAAGTTCGGTACTGGAGACGCCGCCCGGAGGTGCGGTGACACTGCCTGAAGCAAAGCTGGCGGTGATATCGGTCGGGCAGCCTTCAACCGAAAGACTGACCGTGGGTGATGTAGAACCCACTGCCTGGACTTTTATCATGGTGGATATCTGCGTGCCCTGTTCTGCCCACAGGAATGGAGGTGACGCCTGGAGCACGAAGGTATCGTTGGTTCCGGTTATCGTAAATGTTTTCGTAACGATCATATCCGTAGGATATTCGCCCACGGCAAGGTCTACCCAGTAGGTGCCGGCGGGGAGGCTCGGCACGCGGAACGTGCCCGAAAGCCTGCCGGCGGAATCACCCGTGGTGGGTACGTTAATGGTAGCTATGCTTTGTGCGGTAAGTAAATCAACCGGGCCGAAACGCAACTCTGTAACCTGGCTCGGCGTGCAGCCCAAGAAACCGGAGCCGGAAAAGTTCACGAGCTGGTTGGCCTGGCCGAAGGTGGGACTCAAGTTGAACTGCGACATGCCGAAGCCGGCTGGTGGCTGTACGACCAGCTCCAGCGATACACGTTGCTCGGCACCGTCGGTTATCCATGCCCTGACGGTTATCGAGTAATTTCCGGGCGGTGCCGTCAGGCTCGCGGTCAGCAACAGGTTCCGTGAAGCCGACAAGCCTGCCGGTACCGAAATGGCGTTAGCATTCGTTGCGGGGGTATTGACCGATAACGAGCCTATCTGGTATGTCAGCCAGTTGGGCACGCCTTCCAGCGCCAGGTTGACGGTGGGGCTGCCACCCCCGATGGAGTTTATATTTACCGTGACCGATGAAGAGTTATTCTCCTCCTCGGTGGCCACGGTCGTTGATTCCGGTGATAAAGCCAGAGAGAACGTTTCCCCGCTTGCCAGTATCTGGAAGTCCCTCTCGGCGAATTCGCTGCAGGTTGTCACGAGGGCTTTGATGCGGTAATTTCCGGAAGGAATCCCGGAAGGAACGGTAAACGTTCCGGTGAAGCTGCCGTTGTTAACGGCGATGGTGGCCGGATTCGTCAGCAGGATGTTTGTGGAGAAGGCTTCCATGATGGTTACGTTTTCTCCGTTGCACGAGGGCGGGAAGTTGGAGCCGGAGACTGTGATGGTATCCCCGGCCTGTGCGTAAGACTGCGATAGGGAGATACCGGGGCCCCACTCGGCCGGAGGCTGTATATCAAGGTTGATGCCGGTAACCTTGTTTATAGACGGGTCGGTGCAGTTACCGTCGATATTCAGCTGGTATACATTCGGAGATGCCCATTCGGCTACCGTGATGGTGAGAATGACCGAGGAGGTATCTCCGCTGGCGGGAGTAATACTGCCGGCTGATAGCGCGGTGGTAACCCCCGGAGCCGTTCCTGCGACGAGGGATACGGGCGAGTTGAACTGGTTAATGGAAGATACGTAAACGGTGACATTGGCGGAATAACCCGGAGTGATGGAGATAAACTGCGGCGAGGTTGAAAGCAGAAAATCGGGTTCGGAACCGGAGGTTACGGTTATACCGCATACGGCGGTAGCTTCCCCGGAGAGAGCTTTTACCGCGAAGTTGCCGCCGGGTGTCTCTGCCGGTATGAGTACCTGTAAGTTCCAGGTACCTTCGCCGGTAACCTGTCCTTCCGCTAAAGTCTGTCCAGAGTTGGGACCGGAGTCCCATTTCAGCGTAATATTACCGCCGGGGGGGAACTGCGAGGCGAAGAAGTTGACCTGGCCGCCGCCGGCGATTACCGGCGGAGAGGCCGAGAGCAGCGGCTGGCCGGGTACGCCGATGATAACGGTGATAAAGAACCCTTTCTCCTGTCCCCCATAGGCGGACGTCTGTCCGCCCATGCCGCACTGGAAGGTGCCGGAGGGCATGGAGGGGCCGGTGCCGATATTCAGGGTAACCTGCTGTGTCTGGCCGGCGGTAAGGCCAATCTGCGTGGGAGATACGCTGGAATAATTTTCTATCCCGGGAGGCCCGCCGAAGCCTAAGTTAATGGTGCCTTCAAAGTTGTTTACCGAGTTGACATTAATCGTTTCCGTGATGTTTTCCCCGGCGGCGAGCATAAAGGAAGACATGCCCTGGCTGTGATTGATGGTGAAGTAGGGCGTGAGTGGCGGTGGTGGTGTGGTTGCCGATACCGCATTGGACAGGCCGGACCAGATATTCATGTCGTCTTTAGTTTTTACGGAAAAGTAATAGGTGGTGTTGGCGCTCAAGCCGGGAACCATAGCCTCCTCGGTGTCGCCCGCGGGATGAGGCGGGGGTATGTTGGGGGCCTGGGCGGCGCTGTCAAAACTGGCGTTATCACTAATGGGCGAAGCGGAGTAGCGGATATCGTACTGGGTGGCCTGGCCGGTGGCGCCGTCGTCGCCGGGGGCCGTCCAGGTAAGGATGACGGACTCATGAGTTACGTTGGTGGTGGCGAGGTCGGTGATATCGGCCGGAGGTGTGGAATCCTGCGGTTGCTGGGGCGGTTGCAGCGTGAAATTAACCGTTGTCGGGGTTTCTAAAACCCCCGAGATGCCGGCCTGGACGGATTCGCCGACATCCTGTTTGGTTGCCTCGACGGTATATCCCTCCCCCGGTGGCACGGTAAGACTGTAGTGTCCGGAGGCATCGGTCGGCATTGAAAAGTAGGATGTTTCCGGTGACACCGGTAGATAGGCCCGGACATTGGCATTCTGAACGGGATTGGTATTATTATCCGTTACCGTACCCTGTATTACGCCTCCGGGAGCCAGCGAAAAGTTTACCACGGTCGTGGCATTATTTGTAACATTCTGCCCCCCGGTTAGTCCGGTGACATATCCCTCCTTATATGCGGATATCATGTAATTATTGTCTGCGGGAACATCGATGGTATAGTTTCCGCTGCCGTCGCTGTTCCCAAACCAGTTCGGTGTCTGGGAACCGGACGCAAAAACGGAAATAGAGACGCCGGAAATCGGGTTACTCGTAGAACTATCGGTAACCTGACCGGCGATGGTGCCACTTTCTATTGCCAGGACCGGGATTGGCAGTAACCCGATGAGAAAGATGGCGACCACAAGGACGTGAATGAGTGAACTAAATAACGAGACAGATAATTTCCTCGACTTTGACATTGCTACTTGCCTCCTGCTGCATAGTTTCAAAATAATAAGGGCGGCCGGTATTATCACTTAGCCGCCTCTAAGTGGTATGTTGTGTTTTTCCGCAAAGGCATAAAAGTCATCACGGTGTATCCGGTTCTGGCCTCCGGGAAGCCTGAAAGCCGTCAGGTTTCCTTTTTCAATCCATCGCAGGACTGTTACCTTACTTACACCGCAGTGCCTGGCCACAGCACCGGTGGTAAGGTACAAGGGGTAAGCGTTTTCTGCTTTTATTTCCAAGTTATGCCTCCTTTGGGTCACTGGGTTTGATCCATCAGAAATCAGGGATATCGCGGGTTTATTGATATTCCCTTATCAAAGTAAATTTCGTTGTTAACATGCTTAACTCTATTAACGAAAGTGCTGGGATTACTTTAATACCGCACGGTTACATCCAAATCACAAAGAAAGAGGCAATCTTTACAAAAAAATCACATTAAAAAAATCCCCCGGTCAGCCGGAGGTATATATCTGCTTGAGAAGTATCCGGCCGGAAGGGGGGATAAAGAGAAGTGAAAATGGGAAAATGAAAGCGGGACCAGGCGTGCAGGAATGTGGTATGACTATAGGCCTATGTGATGATAAAGACGAGGGATTGATGGACCAATGAGGACTACCAGTAGCCCCAATCGCGCTTGCCGGTTACGTAGGGATTTTCCCGGCGT
The DNA here is from genome assembly GCA_964414605.1 of uncultured Dehalococcoidaceae bacterium. Taxonomy (GTDB): domain Bacteria; phylum Chloroflexota; class Dehalococcoidia; order Dehalococcoidales; family RBG-16-60-22; genus JAFGPF01. Next base: position 4,209 of record CAYPYL010000016.1, on the reverse strand, counting down.
TCAGCGCCTATCGTAGTCTCGCGGCCGTGCCCGGGGTAGACTATGGTATCATCCGGCAGTACCATGAGCTTGGTTTTAATGCTGTTTATCAGCTGGCTGCGGCTGCTACCGGGCATCAGCGTGGTGCCGATACCCCGCCGGAAAAGCGTATCCCCGGTAAATACCTTGAGGTCGGTATGGAGGCAGATACTGCCGGGGGTGTGGCCCGGTGTATGTACTACCGAGAAGCCCCAGCCGCCGACTTCAATAATGTCTCCTTCCCGGAGTAGCCTGTCCGGGGGAGGCGGTGTTTTATAAGAGATGCCGAACTGCGAACTCACCGTACCCCGCCCCTCCAGGAAATCCGCATCTTCGGCGTGGATAGCCACTGCTGCACCGGTTGTGTCCATGGTCTCATAAAGAGCGGCGATGTGGTCGGAGTGGCCGTGAGTCAGCACGATTATTTTAATATCGAGCCCGGACTCGGCAATCGCTTTTTGAATTACATCGGCGTTGCCTCCGGGGTCGATTACCATGCCTTCCCCGGCGGTCTCCGAGCCGACTATCCAGCAGTTGGCCGATAGCGAGCCTACCACCAACCTCTTGATATATAACCTGTCGTCCATGCCAGTAAGATACGATGCCTGTTACGGAGTGGCCGGTTTTTGTTGGGTGTCATTTGTACCTAGACCTGCCATTTCCAAAATAGCAGAGATGGGTGAATTAGGCAAGGGCAAGTGTGTAGGGTGGTTGAGGTGAAGAGTTCTCTTGGTTTCCGTAGATATGGAAATCAGGCCCTTATCAGCAGGAGCGGGGTATTGCCGCCGAGTAGGACTTTCTGCGCTACGCTTCCCAGAGACCAGATGTTGACGCCCGTCTGGCCGCGTGTTGACATAACGACAAGGTCGCTGGCGAGTTCGTCGGCGAGGTCTATAATCTCATCCGCGGGAGACCCTGCCCTTACCTCGTATTTTGTGTTAATGCCTCTATCCGCGAGCTGCTGGCACCATTCACCGAGATAGGCGTCGGCGCTGGCACAGGAGCCATTGTTCTTGGTAATTACCCTGAGCAAGGTCAGGTCCATCCGCAGCCGCCGGGCAATCTCGGCGAAATAGGGGATTACGGCCTCGCTTATCGTCGAACCGTCCAGCGGTATCAGCGCCTTCTTCAGAATCCGCTTGGCGCGTACGTCCGGATGGGCGCCTTTGGCCCTGATGAGCATCAGCGGTTGTCTCGTGGTTGCCCTTACTATTTTATCTGCGACGCTGCCTACCGCCCAGCGCCCGACGCCGGAACGGCCGTGGGTCGCCATAACAATCAGGCACATGTTACCCTTCTCGACGTAGTCCAGAATACCTTCGGCGGGATTACCGGTCCGGGTGGCCGGACCTACCTTGATGGATTTACTGCCCTTGGATTCAGAATATTTGTCCACCTGCCGCTTGGTAATATCGACGATTTTCCCCACGTAGTGCTGGTGGTTCAGGTACTCTTCCGGCTCTTCCGAGGCAAGAACCGTCAGCAGCACAATCTCGGACTCCATTTTGCCGGCGACTTCTTCGGCATAGGGGAGGGCTACCTCGGCCAGGGGGGAGCCGTCCAGCGGTACCACTATTTTTTTATATATATTTTGTTTAGTCATATTTCTATACCCGCGGTATTGTACAATCGCTTTTTTACTTGAGTCCGGCGGTCATGGGCTGGCGGGCGGGGGCGCGTTGCAGCAGGGAGCCGATTCTCGCCAGGAACTCCAACGGGCCGAACGGCTTGCGCATAAAGTAATCCGCGCCGGCATTGATTACCCTGACGCAGGTCTCGGCTCCGGCGCCGGGACTGATGACGATGAGAGGAATGCCAGTCCTGCTTTTTATCTTCGTGCAGAGTTGCCAGATTTCCGCAATCGGCTCTTCCTGCACGATGGCAATGTCGTAGGCCTGATTTTCCAGCTCGCGCAGTCCGGCAGCAGAGTCGTACACAATATCGACGCTGTATCCGGCCCTGGTCAACAGCTCCGGGATTATATGACGGGTGTTAACGTTATTTATCAATATTATTTTCTTATTCATTCTTACTAACTCAATCTAATACACAAGACGGGTGCTGAAAAGCAGAAAAGCCTCTATTTATTCTAAGGGTTCACTCCCATTATCGCTGGAATTGGGTGATACCCCCCAATGGAAATAGTGACTTATATTGATGTTTTAAGACTTGAATACTATTACATTAGTACTATAGCGCCGCAAGTACTCCGAATCACACGGCATGGCGCGCTATACAGTGGAGATGCAGGAAAAACAGGCGACAGGATTTTTTCTAGAAACATTAATCATTGTGGCCGTACTGGGTGCGCTTTTAACCGTGGCTATCCCGCAGGTGGCTCGTATGATAGGCAAAGCCGAGGCGGGGTCGCAGGATGCCGAATTACGCAATATCCAGACGGCCGTGGTGGAAATGCTCTATGATAGTCCCTCCGGCACCCTGGAGGCCGTGGGTCCCACCGCCGATATAAGCAAAGTCTGCACCAGCGATTCGCCGCCGCTGCTCTTAACCGACTATCTCCACGGCCTGGAAGACGGTTTGCTGCAATCGGGTTGCAGTTATATTTTCACCGTCGACGGTACGGTGAAGCAGATATTACCCTGACCATCATCCGTTTCCCGACTCTTTGCGGGTACCTGTATGCGCGGGTATATCCTAATTCTTGCCTTGAACGGGGAATATTGTGTCATATATGATATAATATCCATGTTTTTATAGTATTAGCTGGTTAGGAAATGTTTTAGTGTGACCGGTCAAGCAAATTTCTTATCCCCGGAGACACAGCAGAGGTCTATCCACGGCTATTTCATTGTTGGGGCCGCCTTTATCATTATGGTGGTCGCCTTCGGAATGTACATTGTCTACGGGGTATTTTTCAACTCGTTCCTGGAGGAATTCGGCTGGAGCCGGGCGGTGACCTCCGGGGCTTATTCTCTTTCTTCCATCGTTTCCGGACTGCTGGGTATCGTCATGGGCGGGCTTACCGACAGGTTCGGGCCGCGATTGGTGGTGACTTTTTGCGGCGTGCTCCTAGGGGCGGGTTATTTCCTCATGTCCCAGATAGATACGGCCTGGCAGTTATACTTATTCTTCGGCGTGATTGTAGGTACGGGGATGAGTGGTCTCTGGGTACCGCTGATGTCCATCGTTGCCCGGTGGTTTACGGGGAGACGGAGCCTGATGACGGGGATAGTCATCTCGGGTCTGACCATCGGCCAGATGATAGGTCCGCCGGTAATCAGTCGGCTCATAGCTGCGTACGAATGGCGCCGGTCTTACGTAATCCTGGGCATCGCGGTGTTTGTCGTCGTCGTACTGGCGGGACAGCTTTTGAAACGCCCGCCGAGCAGGACGGAGAAAACGGCGGACAACACGGTAGTAAAGGAGACGGTTAAGAGCATTGATGTTTCCCGTGACTTTTCCCTGCAACAGGCCGTTCGTACCGTTCAATTCTGGCTGGTAGTGGCGGTATTTTTCTGCTTCGGCTTTATCGCCTACGGCCTGGCGGTGCATCTTGTGCCGCATGTCACCCGACTGGGAATCTCGGATATCAACGCTGCCAACGTGCTGGCGGTCAGCGGCGGCATCGGCATCGTGGGCAATTTCCTGCTGGGAGGCTTTATCGGTGATAGAATCGGCAACCGCAGAGCCTTTATTATCGGCTGTATCCTGGCGGTGGTTGCGCTGGTCTGGCTGGTGCCGGTGAAAGAGCTGTGGATGCTTTATCTATTCGCTATCGTATTCGGTTTGGGTATCGGCAGTATGGGCACTTCGGAGTCGCCTCTGGTGGCAAGGCTCTTCGGACTGACCTCTCACGGCCTGATTTACGGGGTGACGGGCCTGGGCTTTACGTTCGGGGGCGCCGTCGGCCCGGTAATCATCGGTTATATCTGCGACGTAACAGGCAGCTATCAGACCGCCTTTATAGTCTGCGCCGCCTTGAGCGTTCTCGGCCTGGTATTGATTCTGGTCCTCAAGCCGACCAAACAGCTGGGTAACCCAATCTAGTCCGCGTAAGGTTCCGGCGGGGGCGGCGGCATGACGTTTACCCGGTTTTTATTGTACGGCATGTGGTAGGTGGTGGGCTTATCCGGGCTGTTTTCCGGCGAGGCGGCGATACTGGCAGCCTGGGGATTCTCCACCCAGCCTTTTTCATACGGGCACATGAAGCCGAGACGGTAGACGAACTTC
>CAYPYL010000015.1:0-12038 GCA_964414605.1 uncultured Dehalococcoidaceae bacterium | reverse complement strand
CGTTGGCCATGGTGAAGGTCTTGCCGCTGCCGGTGACTCCCAGCAGGGTCTGGTGCCGGTAGCCTTTATCCAGCCCCTCCACCAGTCCGTCCACCGCCTGGGGCTGGTCGCCGGTCATTTGAAAGTCGGATACTATCTTGAACTGCGGCATAGCGAATCCTTAAAGACTAATTCATTATAAACGGGTTGGGGGGTGGTGTCTATTGCCGGACGGTGTCGGTAATCTCAAATATCTGGAAGATGTTATAGTAGTCTTCACCGCCAAGCTTTTGTTCTATCTCGATAAGTCCTTCGTAAGTCCAGCCGGCGCTTTCAAGGGGCACTATGCTTTCGCCGAGACCCCGATACCATGCGGAAACGACGTTAAAAGACGGCGTGCCGATATCTATCCAGCCGGTGGAGACCCTGGGGAAACAGGCGCTTACGATGCCTTCCGCCTGCCTGACCATGGCTTCGGCGATTTGCCCCGCCCGTTCCCTACTCAAAATCTGGTCGTAAGCCTCCAGGCCGTCCTCATACCAGACGCCGCCGGTGTATGCCCCGCACTCGTAGAGGCCGAAACCTTCCAGGTCGTAATTGGCGACGTATTCGTCACCTTTCCGGATATATGTTTTAAGCATCTCTTCCCAGTCGTTAACGTCCTGCCTGCCGGCGGGAGGCCCGCATAAAATCCTGTCATAGCCGGTATAGTCGTAAGGGTAGGGGATGCTCTGCCCCATGCCGGTATCATGCATGGTGTCTACTGCCCAGACCGGGCCGTGGTATACTTCCTTAATCGATGGCAGAATTTCCTGGAGCCAGCGCGAGGCGTCCTGGTAATCGCGGACGAGTTTATAAGGCTCGTTGGTTGGCGCGAAGGCATCAACCCGGTATTCTTCGGCGATTGCCGCCCACCTGATAACCTCTTTATTGAGCCTGTTTATCAACTCGTAGCTGCGGTGGTAGCCGGCTTCGGGGTCGTATTCCTCCCATTCATAGCCGAGCCCCATGTCCAGGTTGGGGTGCATGGGATTGGGTATGAGTATAATCCTGAAGCCTTCCCGCTTGAGCGCCTGGAGGTAGAAGAGAAAGACATCATCACCGAGCGACCTCGCTTCGCCGGTGGCGGGGTCGAAGATGATATCCACCCCCAGCATAATAGAGTCGAACCCCGCTTCCCGCAATGTTGATGAGTTCAGCAGGTGATAGCGTAACTCGTCGAGTCTTGAGCAGTAAGCGCCCCGATAGAACGCGGGGTAATTAGAGGTTTCCGACGCGAAAGGCTGTTTGAATTCCTCCCACCACACCGTAAATTCGTCCACCGGCTCTTCGGCGGGAGGTGGGGGTGTTTCTTCTACGTGCGCGGGCGGTGGAGCTGGTTCCGGTGAGGGTTCCACAGGCTTGGGGGGAGGCGGTTCCTGCGGTGGTGGGGGTATCGGCTGGGGTTCGGGTTGGGTAGCCGGCGCCGAGCAGGCGGTAAGCAAGAATACGCTTAATATCAGAAAAGTTACCAGGCCTTTTCGTACCAGCATGACGTTTTTATATAACCGTGATAATCAGATACACAATAAGCAGTCCGAGGATAATGCCCGTGACGGTCCCCGACCGGGGACTCGACGTGGCGCCTCAAGCAGGCGTTTCGCACTCCTGACTTCGGCGGCTGTTGGAACGGCCGAGCAGCCAGCCGAGACCGCCGCCCACCACCGCCCCGATGATTAACCATAATGCTGTCATTAACAGTCCCTTCTATAATAATTATATAACACTTCCGGGTTAAGGGGAATTATTGAGCGAGCGGACGGCGTTAATTGCTCTTTTTACGCCGCCTTATCAGCAGGACAGTGACGGTGGCGGCGGCCACGACGATAATAACGAGCAGCGGCACGACCCACCGGTTTTTAGTAGATTCCGGCTGTTCCGGGACTGGTTCGGGAGATGCAGACGGTTCGGGGGTGGTGATTGGTGGGGGAGCGGATTCCGTCGCCTGTGTCGGCGATTCTGAAGCTGTCTGTGGCGTCTCGACTGCCGGCGGGGCTGCTTCCGGCTCGATTACTTTGATCGTGCCCATGCTGTATTCTTTGGGGAAGGCACCGGTGACACCCTGCCATATAATAAGTATCTTTACTCTGGCCTCGATAAGCTGCCCGGTAACGTTGTAGTTGCCTGGCGCCGCGCTGGAAGGCATTTCAAGCGGAATCTGCTGGTCTATTTCATAGGTCTCTCCTTTTTTGCGGGGGAAGGGGTCGACGGAGATAACGTAGCTCTCGTTGAGCGTCAGGGAGTCGCCGCTGGCGTCGCTGACGGCGACAATCAGAAATTCTATGGTGGCCTGGCTGGGGGAAAAGGGCAGGGTCTTGGTACAGGAAGCTTTCCCCCTGAAAGTCGCGTGGAAGGTCTCACCGGCGGAAATCTCTGTCTTATCGAAGGTAATGGGTTCGTAGGTGAGTTGGAAGTAGTTGGCGGGGTTAAGGTCAATAGCGGCAGCGGGAGACACCGCTCCCGCCCACATAACTGTCGCCAGAATTAGCGCCGCCCAACAGAGTCCCAAGGCTTTATAGCGCTGAAAATTGAATCTCATGGTCTATGTAATAGTATATAACGTAATAGTGGAAAGGGGAAAAATTACGCGCTAAGCAGAGGACGGCGTGAGTTAGGTCAAGGGGTCTCCGCGGGTTCGGGGGGTTCCGGGGCTTTTAATGACTCCGTGGGGTTCTGGAGGCGGTACTGGTCGCGGATATACTTAAAAATCTCCACCAGTAAAGCCGCCAGAGGTCCTATCAATAAAATTCCCCAGAATCCGGCCACGTAAGCGCCCAGGACCAGCAGCACAATCATCACGGCGGGATGGATGCGGAGGTAAGCGCTCTGGATTTTAGGCACCATCAGGTTATTTTCCACCAGCTGTATACCCAGATACAGTATCACCACCCAGATAGCCTTGTCCGGCGCCATGGCCAGGGCGACGACCACTGCCACTGCCCCGGCAATCCAGGGTCCCAGGGTGGGGATAAGCTCGCACACGCCCGCCAGCAATGCCAGCGCCAGCGGGAAGGGAACATCTAGCAGTAGCAGCCCCACGAAAGAAAAATAACCAACGATGAGTCCAAGCATCAACTGGGCGCGTATATAGCGTCCCAGCACATTTTCGATGATATTCACCACGTTCCGACCGTGCCAGACGATATTCTCGGGTAGTGCCGAGGACAATCCCCTCTTCAGCTTCTCCGAGTCCTTAAGTATATAGAAAAGGAAAAAGGGCAATACCGCGAAGCCGAGAATCATGTTGAAGGTGCCGGGAATGGACGAAACGGCTCCCATCAACGTAGAACGGATAGTCCTGCCCAGGGAGATGCCGCCTTCGATTACCTCCTGCGTCAGTTCCTCCTGCATTTCCACGGGCAGACTGGCGATGATATTTTCAATCCACTCCTGCACCCGGAGGACGCTCTGGCCGATAAAGTAAGGGGCGCTTTCCACCAGTTTTACCGAGGCATCGATGACCGCCGTTACCACCACGTAGACAAAACCGCCGATAATGGCAAGGAGCAGGATAAAGGAGACCACTACGGAAAAGACGCGTTTGAGTCCCGGCCATTTATTACGCGGAGGGAGGCTCCTCTCCAGCCAGGAAACCAGGGGCATCATGAGATAGGCGAGTATAAGCCCGATGGCAAAGGGAAGTATAAAGGTTCTAAAAAGGTAAAGAACCCAGATAAATATAATGATACCCAGTACCAAAGCTACCAGGCGCCAGTGTTTGATTAGTGTATTCGTCAATTAATTATCTATCTCTGGCTTTTTAAGGAATGCGGCTTATACAGCATTATTCTGACTTATGCCCTAATTTATCCCGCACTTTCTTCCCGGCCTCCAGAGCCGTTTCCCGTGCTTTTTCAGTGACTTCATCGGCTTTTTCTTTAAGTTCTCCCGCTTTTTCCTTTAACAGCGCCCTTGTCTCTTTACCGGCTTTAGGAGCATAGAGAAATCCGATGGCCACACCGGCGATAGCGCCGATAAGAAAACCGATGGCAAAATTGCTTCCGGAATCTTTATCGCTCATCCTAGTCTTCCTCCTTCTTTTTGGTAAACCTGCCGACCATACCTACCGCCTGCCGGATACCCTGAACAAAAGCGGCTATCTGGGCGATAGGTTTAACCACTTCCTCTTCCACACAGGTAGTTATATTTTCCACGGTCCTGGTGGTAGTTTTCAACGACTTTAATACAGGCTGAATTCTAATGAAGAGAATAAACGCCAGGACCACCAGTATGATTACGGCAATCGTAGCCCCAAGACCGAAAATACACACCACCAGGTCACGGAACCATTCGATACTCATGGCAATCACCCCCGTTTCTATAAAGCGCTATAAGCATTGTAACTCCCCCGGCCTGGCCTGTAAAGAGAACCGGCGCAGTAATTAAAAATCGCTGCGATTTTTGCTGTTAAGCTGTTTTAGATGAGAGGTATCATTATGCCCGGTAAGCACGAGCCTGCCCTCGCCGCAGGTAAAACGGGTGATGCCGCATGTGTCCAGCCTGACGTTCCAGAAGTGGGCGTTTCCCAGCCCCAGCAGGCTGCAGATGAGCACCTTGTGCACAACGCGGTGGGATACAAATACGATTTTACCCTCCCCGAACCTCATTACCGCATCCTCCATAAAAGGGAGTACCCGGCGTCTGACTTCCTCCAGGCTCTCGCCGCCGGGAACCCTTACCTGCTCGGGGGTATCTTCCCAGTCCCGGTATAGTTCGCCGTATTTTTCTCTAATCTCCCGCAGCGGCAGTCCCTGCCACTCTCCGTAATCGAAATCGATGAGGCTCTCTGCAATGTTTAGTTCCAGATTGTGGGGCCGGGCGATTGCTTCGGCGGTCTTCACGGCACGCTTAAGCGGACTGGAATATACAAGGTCGATTTTCTCCCTGCCCAGACAATCGCCCAGCAGTTCCGCCTGTTTCGCCCCCTCTTCATTCAAATCAACATCCACCCGGCCGCGGAAGATTTCCCCGGCATTCAGGTCGGTCTCGCCGTGTCTTACCAGAATGATTTCTACCATCTAACTGTTATATATTTTTCCTATTTACTTATCTTGCTTTTCCTTTTCCACCTCGATGGTGCACTCGGTAACCAGCGCGGCAAAGGCGCCGATTGCTGCCAGCACGGGGGCGGCCAGGATACCCGCTACCGCCACCGGCGCTCCTACGGTAAGCGGAATATCAAACACCGTCCTGCCGTCGTGCAGGAGACGCACCCTCCTGATGTTACCTTCATGGATGAGTTGTTTCACCTTTTCCAGTATCTGACTGCCGGAAACCGTGTACTTTTCAGTCTCTACCATAATCACCTCCCGTATTATTGAATGTTAATTAAGTAATTCATTAAGTGTCAAGTTTGGTACTGTTGAATAATGCGAATTTCATGATATACTGGTGAAATACGGGAGGATTATTTGAACAGCAAAGATCTTCTTTCCATCTCCGACCTTACCCCCGAAGATATACACCGGCTCATATCAGGCGCCCTGGATATCAAGTCTATGGGCTGGGGCACGCCGTTAAGCGAGAAAGTCCTTGCTCTGCTTTTTGAAAAACCTTCGTTGCGCCACCGGGTAAGTTTTGAGGTAGCCATGCGCCAGCTGGGCGGGCACTGCATCTACCTTTCGCCGGCGGAAGTGGGACTCGGCCAACGAGAGTCGGTTGCCGATGTCGCCCGCGTGTTGAGCGGCTATACCGACTGCATCGCGGTGCGCACCTTTTCCCAGCAGATACTGGAGCTTTTCGCCAGCTATTCCGGCGTACCGGTAATCAATTCCCTCACTGACCTTGAGCACCCCTGCCAGGCACTGGCCGACCTGCTGACCATCTACGAAAAGAAGGGCGAACTCGAAGGCCTGACCCTGGCATTCATCGGCGACGGCAACAACGTAGCCCACAGTCTGATTTTGGCGGCGGCGCTTACCGGCATGAACTTCCGTTTAGCTTCACCGGCTGGCTACGAAGTCGACGCAGACATACTGAACGCGGCCCGGCAATACGCGGCGGAAAGCGGCTCCGAGATACTCTGCACGGAAGACCCGCGGCAGGCCGTCACCGGGGCGGATATTGTCTACACGGACGTCTGGACGAGCATGGGACAGGAAGCCGAGACCGAAAAGCGCCTGCGGGCGTTCGATGGGTTCCAGGTGAACCGCGAGCTCCTTTCACTGGCCGGAGAAGACGTCATCTTCATGCACGACCTGCCGGCTCATCGCGGCGAAGAAGTGACCGACGACGTCATGGACGGCGAGTCCTCGGTGGTCTTTGAACAGTCGGAAAACAAGATGCACATGTTGAAGGCGCTATTGATGGAAGTACTGGGCGGCCTGGAAATACCGCTCCCCGATTACCATTAAGGATGGCAACAAAATGTTTAGAAGCATAATTAGCCGGGGCTGGTACCCCACCCTGATAACCGCCGTAGCCGTCATCAGCCTCATCTACGAATTATCAATCAATATCATGATACCCGTCCTGGTGGTCATACTGTGTATAGGGCTGGTGATAGCGGTTATCAATGCCAGGAAGAGCCAGCTGGAGCTGCAATCGGTAAGGCTGTCACAGCTGACCTCATATTTTAACCGCCGTTTCATGGGCAATTCGTCGCTCTCCGTCTTTGCCGTAATCGATAACCTGTTCAGCGTGGAAAACCCCCAGGTGTGGGAGTGGGCCAGGGGCTGCGAAATGGCGCACCGCGTCTTCGATTCCTGGACGGACCACTTCTCCGCCAGGGTGGAAACAGACTTGAGGAACCGCAGATATGCCGACTTTTTACACAATCACCTCAACGAATTATGGGCAATAAACAACCACTATTACGATTTCACAAACCAGTTCTGCGAAATAGCGGACAAGTTCGATGTGCCTAAAAACGTGATAGAACAGTACAACCGGTTCGTCACGGAATACAACGCGTTCGTGGAGAACTTCCGCAATACAATCATAGAGTTGAAAAACATAGCCCGTACGCAGATTGAAGCCCCCAGCGTGAAGCTGGCGCGCGAACTACCCGTAAATAGGTAACCAGCGTGGCGATTGTGCTATTTTTCAATGGGAAGTAAACATCAATGACTAAGCCAGTTGTCGCCATTGTCGGAAGACCCAACGCCGGAAAATCCACTTTCCTCAATCGGGTGGTGGGGAAACCCCTGGCCATTACCGAGGAAGCCCCGGGAACGACCCGCGACCGTAACCTGGCCGACGTGACCTGGCAGGGGACCGAATTTACCTTGATAGACACGGGCGGACTGGAAATAGAGCCCGTTGATACTGTCGCCCAGGGCATCAGGGCGCAGATAGAGACAGCCATCGGCGATGCCGATGTCATCATCGACATGGTGGACGTTAAAGACGGCATGACGCGGTCCGACTTTGAAGTTGCCGATATGCTCCGCCGCGCCAATAAGCCGGTGCTGCTCGCTGTCAATAAGGCGGACAACGAACAGCTTGAGATGGAAGCTGTGGAGTTTTATGAACTGGGGCTGGGAGAGCCAATCGTCATTAGCACCCATCACGGCCGTGGCGTCGCCGAGCTGCTGGACGGCATTGTCTCCCTGCTGCCGGAGCAACCGCCCGCCGAAAAAGAAGTGGAAGCCATCAAGGTGGCGATAGTCGGCCGACCTAACGTGGGCAAGTCGATGTTGCTTAATGCTCTTATCGGGAACAAGCGGGCGATTGTGGATGATGCGCCGGGGACAACCCGCGACGCTGTCGATACGCTGTTTGACTCTAACGGTCAAAATGTGCTACTTATTGATACGGCCGGCGTCAGGCGGCGGGGGCGGGTGAAAGCCGGAGTAGAACGCTACAGCGTCATCCGCACGCTGCGGGCTATCGACCGGGCCGATGTCGTCCTGCTGGTACTGGATGCCACCGAGACGGCGACGACGCAGGATACCCACATCGCAGGGTACATTCAGCAAGCCGCCAAGGGCATCGTGATTATCGTTAACAAGTGGGACCTGGTTGAAAATAAAGACATAGCCGGATGGAATACATTCATCAAGAGCCAGTTTAAATTTGCCTCTTATGCCCCGATATTATATACTTCAGCTAAGTCAGGACAGGGAGTAGGTAAAATTATGCCTCAAGTAAGCAAGGTATACCAGGAGAGGCTTAAGAGATTATCAACCTCAAAAGTAAACAGCGTTATACAGCAGGCGGTTGCCTCACATAATCGACCGAGATTAAAAAACAAGCAATTGAAGGTCTTTTACGCCACCCAGGCGGAGGTAAACCCGCCGACTTTCGTCTTCTTTACGAACGACACCAGATTGGTGCATTTTTCCTACCGCCGCTACCTGGAGAACAAGCTGCGGGAGGCATTCGGCTTTGCCGGCACCCCGCTCCGCCTGATTTTCAAAACGAGGGGTGAAGAACCATGATTGCCGGCCTGTATGTTGCCGTGGTAGTTATCGGCTACCTTCTCGGCTCGATACCCTTCGGCCTGATGATAGCCCGAATATTCGCCAAGAAGGATGTCAGGCAGGTAGGCAGCGGCAAGATAGGCATGACCAACGTGATGCGGGCGGCGGGGAGAAAGGCTGCGGCCCTTTCACTCGTGCTCGACGTGGGCAAGGGGGTACTGGCGGTTACCTTCGCCGGGATGATATTCAGCGACTATGCCATGTCCTCGACCGTCGGGTTTAGCTGGCTGGAAAGCGCCAAAGTGCTGGCGGCTCTATCGGCGATTGCCGGGCATAGCTGGTCGGTATTTCTCAAGTTCAAAGGGGGGCGGGGGGTGGCCACGTTTATCGGCGGGCTGATGGCCCTGCACTGGCCGGCGGCCATTATCGGCGGCGGGCTCATACTTATTATCGGTTTCAGGACACAGTACATGTCTCTCGGCTCCATAATCGGGGCCGTCACCGCATTTATCATGCTGATGGCGCTGAACGTCTTGCAGGTAGGCTTTTTAGGGTCCTCACCCCCGATTGAATATGTCACCTACGCCATGATAGGAGCTATATTTATCTATATTATGCATCGCGATAACATCATAAGGCTGGTATCCGGCACCGAACGCAAGGTAGGTGAAAAAGCAAAAGCCGAGACGCCGGCTTCCTCACACAACCCCGAATAGTCTTTCTCAATCTACGTAACAAGAACGGGCTTTTAAGAATGCAAAAAATTGCCATAGTCGGCACAACCGCATGGGGAATTACCCTCGCCATACTCCTGGCCAATAAAGGGGCCGAGGTCAGGCTGCTGGCGCGCACGAAGCGAGAGGTCGCCAGAATCAAGAAAAAGGGACTGGCCCCCGCCCGTTTCTCCGGTGTAATACTGCCGGAACAGATAATAATTACCAGTGATGTCGCCGAGGCGCTGAACGAAGCGAGCGGCGTTATCCTGGCAGTGCCTTCCGCAACAATGCGGCAGAACATCTCACACATAGCGAACCACCTTACCAAGTCGATTCTTATCATAAGCGTCGCCAAGGGCCTGGAGGTAGGCAGCAACAAACGCATGTCGGAGGTCATCGCCGAGGAAATAGACCCTCGTTTCGTCTCCAATATCTGCGTGCTTTCCGGCCCCAACCTTGCCCGCGAAATCATGCAGAACCACCCCGCGGCCGCCGTGATAGCCGCCGAGGACGTTAACACGGTCAGGAAGGCGCAAAAGCTGATGACATGCCCGAACTTCTGCATCTTCACCAATTCAGATATCGTCGGGGTGGAGCTGGGGGGCGCCTTGAAGAATATCATCGCGCTCGGCGCCGGCATAGCCGACGGATTGAGCTACGGTGATAACGCCAAGGCCGCTTTCATAACGAGAGGCCTGACCGAGATAACAGCCCTGGGCATGGCGCTGGGGGCGAATCCTCTCACCTTCTCCGGACTGGCCGGACTGGGGGACGTCATCGCTACCTGCGCCAGTCCGTTGAGTCGCAACCACTACGTGGGCACCGAACTGGCCAAGGGCCGCACGCTGGAGGAGATTCTGGAATCGATGACCGAGGTGGCGGAAGGCGTCAATACCACGCTGGTAGCTACAAATCTAGCGGAGCAACTCGGGTTGGAGATGCCGATTACGGAAAAAATACACCAGGTGCTTTATGAAGGCACCGACCCGCGCCAGGCGGCGGTGGACCTCATGGGGGGGAACGCCAAGCACGAACTGGCCGGGCGCCGCTGGCGGCTGTTCTCATTATTCAGGCGCAGGAAGAAAGCCTCAAACACTTGACGGCAAGTAACGCGGTTATTTTTTACCCCTGTCGAGGCTCCTGGCCAGCTCTTCGAAGAGCTTACGCTGCTCCTTGCTTAAAGATTCCGGCGTCACCACGCGCAATACCACCAGCTGGTCGCCGCGCCCGCCGCCGCGCAGGTGAGGAATGCCTTTATCTTTCAGCTTAAAGACTCTGCCGCTCTGGCTGCCGGAGGGAATTTTCAGCTTGCTGTCACCGTAAAGGGTCGGAACTTGCACTTCCATTCCGAGAGCCGCTTCCGCGAAGTTTACCGGCAGTTCATAAATGACGTTATCGTCTTCTCTGGTAAAAAATCCGTGCCGCGCTACCGAGACCACCACGTACAGGTTACCCGCCGGACCGCCGCGTGAGCCGGCGTCGCCCTCTCCGGTGAGGCGTATGCCGTTGCCGTCGTCGATGCCGGCCGGCATCTTTACGGATATATTGCGTTTTTGTTTTTGATAGCCGGAACCCTTGCAATCGGGGCAGGGCTCGGTAATCAGGGCGCCTTCTCCGTTACACCTGCCGCAAACGGTGGTATTTACGAACTGGCCGAACAGGCTCCGCTGTACGCGCCGTACCTGGCCGGTGCCGTTGCATTCCGGGCACCGTTCCGGCTTACTGCCGGGTCTTGAGCGGGTGCCGTGACACGTTCCGCACACTTCCACGCGGGAGATACCGATTTTCTTTTCACATCCCAGCGCTGCCTCCTCGAAAGAAATGGAAATCCGGTATCGCAGGTCGTTACCGCGTCGGGGCGCCTGCCGGGTGGTCGTGCCCGCGCCGCTGAAAAAGTTAAAGAAACCTTCGAAGATATCTCCGTAGTCGCCGAAGTCGAACCCCTCAAAGCCCCTCCCGAACAGGCCCTCGGCGCCGCTGTGGCCGAAGCGGTCGTAGGCGGCGCGCTTGTCGGCATCGGAGAGGACTTCATAAGCCTCGTTGACTTCCTTGAATTTATCCGCCGCGTCGCCATCGCGGTTACGGTCCGGGTGAAACTGGAACGCCAGCTTGCGGAAGGCCTTCTTTATCTCCTCGGGCGAGGCATCGCGTGATACCCCGAGAACCTCGTAATAGTCGCGTTTTATTGCCATTCTATTTATCCTGTCCCGCTAATTCGCATCAACGGAAATATACCTGTATCCGTGATGTGTCTTGCGGAAAGCACACTTTCAATTCTATGATACTAGCGGGGTTAATTGCTTGTCAACAAAGCTAACCCTGAAACGAGAAGGGCGCGGAGGACTCATAGGGCGCTATTGTTCAGTCGGCGGGCGGGTAGTCTTCGTGACGTTTTCCGGCCACTTCATCCAGGTAGCTCTGAAGAATAAGGGCGGCAGCGGCGGCATCGTACCTGGTATTCCGGTTGGTTTTCCTGACGCCCTGCAGGAGCTCCCTGGCGGATACGGTAGACAGGCGCTCATCGCGGTATTCCAGGGGGACGTTAATATGGCGACTTAACGCCGCCGCGAAGGACATGGTCTTACCCGCCTGCTCACCCATCGAGCCGTCCATATTCAACGGCAGACCGGCAATCACTCGTTCTACCTCGTGCTGGCGAACGATGGTGGCGATTTTTTCCACAGCCTCATGCTCATCGTACCTGTTAACGATGGCGAGCGGGCTGGCGAGGATACCCAGGGGGTCGCTCAAAGCTACCCCGATGCGGATATCGCCGATATCAAGTCCCAGAATACGTGCTATGTTAACCTCCGCGTTAAATAAGGTCTTTAACGAGGCGCAGGGCCTCATCCAGTTTGCTTTTGTCCCGGCCGCCCGCCTGGGCGAAATTCGCCTTGCCGCCTCCCCCGCCGCCGGTTACCTGGGAGATCTTCTTCACGAT
>CAYPYL010000014.1:0-12103 GCA_964414605.1 uncultured Dehalococcoidaceae bacterium | reverse complement strand
ATTATAAACAACCTCATACCGCTGATGCGGGCTAAAGGAATGACGGAGGAGCAAATCCATACCTTGACGATAGATAATCCTACACGGTTCCTGCAATTTAGGGGCGCATCGGAATAATAATATAAATCAATCGAAGGAGATTTTAATTGGAAACAAAAGACACATCAAAGTACGGCAAATATATTGTTACTGAATTAAAACAAAACGTAGTTGAAGCTGACTGGACTCCAAAAGGCATAAAAGGTGCGAGTAAGGGAAAAGGAGGACGATTATTATTCCTCGATAGCGAGGTAGTTCCGGGGGCCTTTTATGTAGAAACCGTTTGGCTTTATCCACATCCCGGCGCTCCTGCTGGTGTACCTACAGAACCTCATAAGCATGATTGGGATGAAACACTTGGTTTCTTTGGAACCAACATGGATGACCCTTACGATTTAGGCGGTGAGATTGAATTCTGGCTAGAGGACGAGCAACATATCCTTACTAAAACCTGTCTTGTTTTCGTTCCAAAGGGAATGATGCATTGCCCTTTGATCGTAAGAAGAGTGGACAGACCAATCTTTGAATTTACGACCGGACCGGGAACTATGTATGGATAAAAACAAGGAGGGAAATAATATGGCAAAATGACGAAATGACCTTATATGACAAGATAAAAAATATAATTAGGAGGCTATAGTGAAAAAAGTAATCATTGGATTATCTGTGATATTGTTATTATGTTTCATAGTTGCTGGTTGCAGCAGCCCTGCGACTCCGGAACCTTCGCCCGCCCCTTCTCCGGAACCTTCACCAGCTCCTTCTCCGGAACCTTCACCAGCTCCTTCTCCGGAACCTTCGCCAGCTCCTTCTCCTTCTGAGCCAGAACCTTCGCCAACTCCTTCTCCTTCCGGGACGGAACCTACAGATGGAACCCCCGTATATGGCGGAGATTTTGTGGAAATTATTTCCGCAGGACCTCAATGCTTAAGTTATCTGCCGAATATGGGGCCTACGGATGAATCAAATCTCTACCCTGGAATCGAAAGACTGGTTGATGCCGGCTGGGATGGTGCTCCGTGTTACCAGCCTATCCTGGATGAATCGTACGAAATTGATCCAGTTGCCAAAACATACACCCATCATTTGAGAGATAATGTCTACTTCCATGATGGCAGCCATATGACTGCCGAAGTTGTTGCTTGGAATATCGAGTTCTATAAAGAATACGGTCGTTTTCAGAATGCTGAATTATTGGAAAGTATTGAAATAGTTGATGATTACACCCTGGTCCTGCATATGACCGAATATAGTAACTTGTTAGAGCAAAGCTGGGGATGGGTACCGATATTCTCAAAGCAAGCTTGGGAAAATGGCGGAACTACCCATGAAGAACGCGTAGAAGCGGCAACCACTAGACTAGTTGCAACCGGTCCGTTTATACTCAAGGAATACAAGAGGGACGTCCATCTAATTTGGGAAAAGAACCCTAACTACTACCGGGAAGGAAGACCCTATCTTGATACGTTTAAAGCCATCGTTATCCCTGATGTTGTGACCGCCAAGGCTCTTATGGAAGCAGGTGAGGCCGATATGTGGTATGGCGGCTCAGTAACGGACCATATTGAACTAATAGATAAAGGCCTAATTAGAAAGTCATATTGGACCGCGTTTTGCAGGGATATTGTTCCCAACACGGTAGATCCTGACTCTGTATGGTTAGATAAGAGATTACGTGAGGCAGTAGAATATGCCCTTGATAAGCCGGTTATTGCCGAAGCGATTGGCAAAGGATTCTTCATACCTTTAGATACGATGGCACCGCTGGATACTTGGGGATTTGATCCAACTTATAAGGGTCGAAAGTATGATCCTGATAAAGCTAGGCAACTCTTAATTGAGGCTGGTTACCCCGACGGCTTGAAAATAGAATTGCTTATTTCGAATGATGCTTTCATGCAAGATCTGGGAATGGCTATCAAACAGTACCTCGATGCGGTTGGTTTTGAGTGTGAATTGGATGTCGCTGACGCAGGTAGATATTGGGGTTCCATGTTCGGTGCCGGGTGGAAAGACCTCATTATCTCGATAGCTTCCACCGGTATACACCAGGATGAGGACTATACCTCCTGGTTCAGTAATAATCCCAAGGCATACATGGTGAAGTTTAAGAGAGACGATCCTGAAAAGGTAGCTTTGGAAAAGCAATGTGAAACAACTCTCGATGAAAAAGAACGGGAGATGTTGAATAAAAAGCTTTATGCTTACCTGGCAGATCAGGCCTTTGCAATCGCACTCTTTCAACAACCCAGTGCCTATATTATCCAACCGTGGGTGCGCACCGATTTCTGTCAACAGTGGGTAAGCGGATGGCAAACGGAAAACACTTGGATGGAAAAGCACTAGAAACTTCCTAACTCACATAAAGAAGAATCACCGGGTGGTTCAATGAGATATATGAACCACCCGGTGATATGAAAATATCATCATATGGAAATTGAGTTCTTGTTCACATCTAGAGACTCAAGGCTATAATAAGAAAAGGAGATTCACATAGTGTCAAACGGGAAGAGTATGCCCGAAGGAAAATACGGTAAGTATATTGTTACTGAATTTTACGATAAGTTTGAGTTACCTGCTGAAAGAGCATGGGAAAAAGCGATAATGGGTCGAGGTCTGCTTAACGGTAAGCGCCGTCAGATGGAGCATATGGTCTGGATGGATAATAACGTAATTCCGGGCGCTTTCTATGAAGAGGCTGTGTGGTTCTGGCCAGCGTTAACTCCGGAACCACGAGTTATTAATCCTGAACAAATGAAGGATAGTCCGGGCATCCCTCCACATGTCCATCCATTTCCGGAGTTTTTATCTTATTATGGTACGGATATGGAACATCCCGACGAGCTTTATGCTGACGTTGAATTCTGGATGGAAGATGAAAAATACGTCTTTAACAAGAGTTTTATTGTGTATATCCCGGCAAATGTAAGGCATTGTCCAATCAAAATGCATAATATGACAAAACCGATTTTCCACTTCACCATGGGAACCGGCCGTGATTATGTAACCTAGAACATTAGCTGATCTAAATCCGCATTAAAATATATATACAAAAGAAAGAAGATGTTAGATGAGTGAAAAATACCGAAATAATTTCATTTTTTCAGGGAAAAAAGACCTGGACCTCCCGCCCTACCGGAATGACGTTGGCTCTAAGTTCATAAAAAGGGTTACTCTGGTTGATAAAGATAAAGTTGAAAATTCTGAACTTTATAATGAGACCATGTGGATTCTACCTGGATTTGGAACCGAACCCATTCCGCCCGATAAAAAGGGCAACTTTTGGGAGGAGCACAGCCATGATTTTGGAATGATATTCGGCTTCTATGGTTTTAATTTTGAAAATATAATGGACCTGGGAGCTAAGATTGAAATTTGGATAGACGGAGTAAAATATGAGATTACAGAGAGCTTTACTTCGTTTGTTCCTGCCGGCGTTAAACATGGCCCTTTGACGATTACTGATGTTAAAAGGCCGATTGTGCACTACATCAACGCTGAAACCGGTTCGTATAAATAAGTCATCGTACGCTAAGTACACTAAATATCTCGTATATAAACGGTAATGAATGAAGGGACTTAAAATGGAAAATTCTAAGTATGGTAAATACATCTGTACAGAATTGAAACAGGGTGTTGTAATGCCCGACTTCAAAGGCGATCAGAAGATAGGCCAGGGATACCGTGACGGTTACAGGATGGGCCTTGAGCATGTAATCTGGATGGACGAGGAGGTCATCCCGGGCGCTTTCTACGCAGAATGTATCTGGCAGTGGCCGGATACAATGAAAGACCAGCGGCCGAGGATAAAGCGGGAGATAATTACTCCAGAGAAGGCCAAGAACATGACCGGCATCGCCCCCCACTCCCATCCGTTCATCGAGTTTTTCTGCTACTTCGGGACCAACATGGACGACCCGGGAGACCTCGGCGCCGAGATAGAGTTCTGGCTGGAAGACGAAAAGTTCATCCTGACCAGGAGCTTCCAGATATATATCCCGGCTAACATGATACACTGTCCGTTGATATTTCACCGGATGGACGCCCCGATGTACCACCTGACTTTAGGTTCGGGCCGCCGGTACGTGTAGCACCGGGTTAGTTATAAGCGCAGTTATGTATTTTGAGAAAGAGGTATAAAAATGGCCGAACGGAAAAACGCTAAATATGTAGTAACTTCGGACAAGCCGGGGCTGGAATACCCGCCTTTCCGCCACAAGCTCGACCCGGAATTTGTAAAAAAGGTGACCCACGTGGACGCTGATACTGTACCCGGCGCCGAATTTTATAGTGAGACTATGTGGATACTCCCCGGCTCGAAGGAGGACATGGTCCAGATGGAATCGCATACCCATGATTTCGGCGAGCTCATCGGTTTCTTCGGGTTCAACTATGATAATATCAAGGACCTGGGTTGTGAAATCGAGTTTACCGTGGATAACGAAAAGTATATCATTACCGAGGCCTTCGCCTCGTTCATACCCGCTGGCGTGCAGCACGGGCCTCTTATTATAAGGAACGTCAGGATTCCGGTTTTCCAGTTTATCGCTGCCGATACCGATCGATATAGTTAGGGCGAGTCTCTGGTGGGCTTGAAAGTCAGGATGACATATATGGGGGCAGTTCATCAGGGCAAAAGGGGCCGGAATGCTTTGGACCAGTTACATAATAGACTAAACAAATATGACGTTATTCTTCAAAATTATCGTGGGCAGTTACTATTAAGACAGATTGCTTACCGTTAATGAAGGAAGAAACTCATGGGAAAAGGAAGAAAACCAAAACAATAAAAGGCAAAGAGCAATCATTCCCGATCACTCTCGCTTTTGGCCCCAACGCCAATTCCTCGGTGGCACACATCAAGAACGGGAGAATAGTCAGGATAAGACCATTACATTACGATTGGAAATTCGATAGTGGCTGCGCCCATTTTCTGGATAGCGGCGAATGGGAGGTACCGCGTTGCGTCAATGCCTGCCCGACCGGGGCCATCAAGTTCGGGGATGAGGAGGACTTTGAAGACCTCATCGCCAAAGCTGAAGTGCTGAACCCGGAAAAAGGCGCCAAGCCGAGGTGCTACTATCTTAATATCCGGAAGAAGTTCATCGCCGGCACCGTTTACGACCCGATTGAGAAAGAGGTCATCATCGGGGCGACCTGCACGCTTACAGGGCCGAAAACCCGGGGGAAAACAACGACGACCACTGACGGCTTTGGAGATTTCTGGCTCCAGAATCTTGAAGACGGGGTATCTATTCTCTAAAGATAGAGGCCTGCGGCTTTGCCGCCAAGAGCTTTTATAAAATTAGCGTAGAGAAAGATATCAATCTAGGTGACATCCCCTTAGTCAAGGGAGGATAAGGATAATAATTCATAAATACCATACCAACAATCTGCTTCGTGCAGGTGGAGTATGTTGATACCGGGAAGTCCGGCCGTATAAAATAGAATAGAAACTTGTACAGAAGCGTTCCGCCGGGAACACTAAGGCTGGATGATGATAACGGTGTCACGAATTGAGTCAGATCAGGAGATAACCGAGGACCGAAATTAATGGGTGCATTTTTAGTACGGCGATTACTCATAGCACTGTTAGTTATTTTTATCGTAACTATTATAATCTTCTTAGTTATACGGTTGCTACCGGGGGATCCGGTTCTTATTTTCATCGGCCAGCAGGGCGGACAGGTCACCATATCGGAAGAACAACTGGAATTTCTTCGAGAGCAGTATGGTCTGAACGACCCCCTGATTACCCAGTATGGTAACTGGCTGTGGGGAATCCTGCGGGGAGACCTGGGTACCTCGATTTACTATCATGAAGACGTGGGCAAGCTCATGGCCGAGCGTTTCCCGGTTACCCTGCATATCGGCATGGTATCGCTAATCCTTTCCAACATCCTTGGAATCATTTTAGGGATTCTCGCCGCGGTGAGGAGGGGCAAGTGGATAGACTCTATCGTTTCAATCACGGCCTATATAGGAGTCACAATTCCCCAGTTCTTCATTGCCATCCTCCTGGTGTACTCTGTTGGTCTGAAGTTAGGTTGGCTGCCCATTGCCGGTTATAAACCGCTTAGTGAGGGTCTTTGGGAGAGCACTCAAACAATAATTATGCCCGTCATCTGCTTGGGTTTTCTATCGCTGGCTGGGGCGGCGCGCATCATGCGGTCGAGCATGCTGGAAATCATCCACCAGGACTATATACGTACCGCGCGGTCTAAAGGCCTAAGCGAGCGTGCCGTAATATTCAAACATGCTGTGAAAAACAGCCTTATACCCATGATAACCTTAATCGGTATTGGGGTCGGCATTACCTTCGGGGGTGCGGTTATCGTCGAGCAGATTTTCGCCATACCGGGTGTCGGCAGGCTGCTGGTAACCAGCATTTTCGCCCAGGACTATATTGTCATACAGTCCGGTACATTAGTAATCGCCATGATAATAATCCTAACCAACGTGCTGGTGGATATATCCTACGGATGGCTGGACCCCAGAATAAGGTACGGCTAGGAGAAAGGTATTGATGGTAGAGGGAAAAAGTGTTATAACCGATTTCCAAGAAACCCCGCCCCGTACTAGCGAGTGGAATCGTTTCTGGAAAGTCTTTCTCCAACGGAAGATCGTGATTTTCGGTCTGGCCATCCTGGTTGTACTTGTACTGGTAGCCGTTTTCGCGGAACTACTGGCTCAATTCGACCCCGTTAAGGGACACCTACTGGACTCGCTTAAACCCCCCGGAGCAGAATCCACCTTGAAGCCCGGTTTCCATTACTGGCTAGGCACCGATACCCAGGGCATGGATACATTGAGCCGTCTGATTTTCGGTACCAGGACGGCGCTTCTAGTCGGCTTCGTGACCACGGCGGTCTCGGCACTCACCGGTATTCTCCTAGGCCTGTTGGCCGGCTATCTCGGCGGATTCGTGGGTGCGTTGATCATGAGGATAATGGACGCCCTTATGGGCTTCCCGATGCTCCTGTTAGCCCTCTTTGTGGCGGCGATCTTGGGCGCTGGTATTCAGAACGTGATGATTGCGCTGGGCATCGCCATGTTGCCCGGCTATGCCAGGGTAATGAACGGCCTGACCCTTAGCCTGAAGGAAAACGATTATATACTCGCGGGAAAGGCGATGGGAGCTACCAATGCCCGCACAATGCTACGGCATATTTTGCCCAATGCCCTAGCTCCAATGATTGTACTGATGACGATGCAGCTGGGTAATCTTATCTTGGCTGAAGCCGCTCTCAGCTTCCTTGGCATAGGCATCAAACCACCCACGCCTGCTTGGGGAGCCATGGCCAGCAATGGCTACCGTTATCTGGCTTCTTATCCCATGCTTTCATTCGCACCCAGTATTGCCATTATGCTCGTCGCCTTCGCTTTCCAGCTGTTGGGGGACGGCCTCCGCGATGCCCTCGACCCCAGACTTAGGGGGTTGTTGTAGGTTGGAGATAAAATATGAATGATGCTTTGACCAATATCGCAGGATCGATAACCCTTATGCCCAAATGTGGGTACTGCTATGACTTCCAGAAAGATAACTATAGGAGTAGAAAGACCATCTGGCTGGTTCCCCATGTCATAAAATACCGAGAGGAATCTCAAATAATCATTTGGCGCTGTAACTGGGGTAATGCCTGTGAATCAGGTTGTATTTATGCCATGGCGAAAGAGAGAAATGAACTCGTATTTACCGATTTAGAGACGAACAATAAGGCCCCTCATTAATTTTACATGACACGGCTTTTCAATACTTCGGTTTATTTTTATTCCTACCTTTGCCGCCCGGTATCTAGTAAAATGCCTCATCAGTAAGCCCAATAGGCTTATTCGATAATAAGGGAAAAAGACCGTCTGAACAACATCATTAACCTTCCTGTTCTTCTAACTATCGTTCCCGGCGGAGCAATGAACAAAATATACAATGCCCTCAAAGAGCATTTTTTAAAAGTTTCCCCTAAAGGACTGTTGGAATCGAAGTAATTAAGAGTACGATCCATTACAAGCTACCCATACCGCCTAAATGGAAGGAGAAAGACAAAGTTTCGGTTCTGCCTGTTAAACACCCAACTGGGGAAGGGGGGACTCGAACCCCCACGCATCGCTGCACCAGATCCTAAGTCTGGCCCGTCTGCCAGTTCCGGCACTTCCCCGCGGCCGTTCTCCCGTACTATAGCATTTTACTATTTTCGCCTCAAGTTATCCGGGTAATATCTTGCACGTACGCATTTCGAGTGAACGTGGATGACGGAACCTGGAAAAATTTAGATCCTCCGAGTCTTGCAAAGCGCGCCATTCTCTGATATTATTTGCATACATAGTAACTCTAAGTAAAATTAGCAAAGGGGTGATTAGCGTGGCACCGAGACGTGATCTGGTAAAAGGAAGCTCCAACTCGCTGCTCTTGAGCCTGATTGAGCAGCAGCCCATGTACGGGTATCAGATTGTCAGGGAACTGGCGGCACGGAGCCAGGGCTATTTTAGATTTAAAGAGGGCACGCTCTATCCGGCCCTCCACCGCCTGGAAAAATCGGGGCTGATTACGGGCAGGTGGCAGACGCTGCCGAACGGACGGCAGCGGCGATATTACTACATTACCGCCAAGGGCGAGGCAAAGCTGGCTCTGGAGAAATCCCAGTGGCACGACTTCCTAACAGCCGTAAAACTGATACTACAGCCGGAACCTTCCAATTCATAGGGGTTCAGCCGATGACATCGGAATTAGCTCAATATCTGGAGAGTATCAAACATAACGCCAGGCTCGAAGACGCCGTTGAGACGGACGTCATGAGTGAGCTCGAAGCGCATATCGAGGATAAAGTACACGAACTCACCGAGTCCGGCCTCACCGAGGAAGAGGCGCTGCAGACCTGCCTGGGGGAAATGGGCGGCACCAGACTGGTCGCCCGCAAAATATACGAAGCCCACAGCCAGGGCTCCTGGAAGCAAACCCTCCTGACCTCGATGCCCCATCTCCTTTTCGGCCTGCTTTTTGTTCTCAACTGGTGGCAGTATCCCGGCTGGTTATCCATAGTGCTGGTCCTTATCCTCGCCGCCACAATCTACGGCTGGTGGCAAGGCAAACCCACCTGGGTCTTTTCCTGGCTGGGATACACGCTGGCGCCGGTACTGGCGGCGGGACTTATACTCCCCTATCTCCCCAGGGTATGGTCGTTCCTGGCACTACTTTTATATTTCCCGATGGCGCTGTGGTGGCTCTTCTATATCATCGTCCAGACCAACAAACACGACTGGCTCTTCAGTTCCCTGATGCTTCTCCCCTTGCCGGTTGTCATCGGCTGGTTTCTCGCCATTTCATCCTCGGGCAGATTTACGCCGTACAGCCTGCAGCTTTTGGACTACTTCGCTCCCTGGATAGGCTTGAGTTTCATAGCCCTGGCGCTCACTATCGCGGCGTTCATACGTCTGCGCCAGCGCTGGTTGAGGTTCGGGCTTTTAGCCGCATCCGGACTGCTGACGGTAACACTGATAGTGCACTATACGGTGGGCCGGCTCAATACATTCACTTTCTTCGGTCTGGTTCTGGTGATGTGGGGGGTGTTGCTGGTACCCCCGCTGCTGGCACACTTTATTAAGAGCGGTCGTAATATTACTTTGGGGCGCCGGCGTACAGCTGCTTCTGCGTCTGGATAAAAAGTTGCTTAATCACATCCGGGAGGTATTCTACGAAACAAGTCGCCATTATCACGGATAGCATTTCCTGCCTCACCAGCGAACTGGTTGACGAGTACGATATCGGTATAATTCCTATAAATTTTTACGCCGGAGGCAATCTTTATAAGGACTGGGTTGATATTACCCCCGGCGAAGCTTATAAACTATTTCTCGCCGACCCTGAATCGTTCAAGACTTCGGCCGCTTCGCCGGAGGACTGCCTCCAGGCTTTTCGTAGCGCCAGTCAGAAAGCGGCAAATATTTTTTGCGTTACCGTCTCGGCCAAACTTAGCATGATGTATCACGTTGCCTGCGACGCCAGAGAGCTTGCCAAGAACGAGCTACCCGGGACCCGTATCGAGATAATGGACTCGTATACAGCAACCTCCTCCGAAGGGATGATAGCCCTGGTCGCGGCCCGTGCCGCCGCCGAAAACAAAGACCTGGCGGAAGTCGTCCGCACTGCCGAGGAAGTCAGGGATAAGGTCAGTACCATCATTTTTCTGGACACCATCAAACACGTCTATCGCTCCGGACGAATACCGAAGGTAGCCTCCCAGATAGGCTCAGTGTTGAAAATCAAGCCGCTACTTACGATCTCCAAGGCGGTGCGTTTTATCGGGGTGGTCCGTAACAGGAAACAGGGCATTGAACGTCTGATCCAGATGATGAGGGAGAAAGTTGGTGCCAGCCCGATTCATGCTTCAGTGACGCATGCCTACGCCCCGGAAGAAGCCGAAAAATTAAAGCAACGCGTCGCCTCCGAGTTTAATTGCGTCGAGTTGTGGCTTTCGGAATTCAGTCCGGTCATGGGCTACGCCTGCGGCACGGGCACGGTGGGCATAGCCTTTTATCCGGATAACTAGAAGGAGTTAGAACGTAGCTTTGAATATCGCCGCCGCTGTAATTATAGGATATCTGCTGGGTTCCATCCCCTTCGCTTACATCGTTTCCCGCCTGAAAAAAGGCGTGGATATCCGGGATGTCGGCGGCGGCAATGTCGGCGCATTAAATACGTGGCGCCAGATAGGCCCGGTATTCGGATTGAGCGTCCTGGCCCTGGATATACTCAAGGGTGTTCTGGCCGTGTTCGTCGCGCGCTGGCTAGGCCTGACGGTAGCCTGGGTATGCGTCGCCGGCTTTGCGGCGGTAATCGGGCACAACTGGCCCGTCTTTATTAAGTTCAGGGGCGGCAAGGGGGCGGCCACCGTCCTGGGTGTCCTGGTGGCGCTAACCCCCGTGGAACTGCTCATCGGCGCCGCCGTGGTGATAGCGCTCATCGCGGTCACCAGGAATGTCAGGCTGGCGCTTTTCGCCCTCGTCCTCGTGCCGCTGCTCCAGTGGCTCTTTGACAAAGACCTTACCTACATCGCCTGCGCCCTGGCCCTCCTGCTGTTCATCGGCCTCCGGACACTATTCGACCTCAAGCGCGAGCTGGCAAAAACAGACGTGAAAAAGAACCTGATAATAGATAAAGGATATACGCCCTGGCAGACCAGGAAGAACGGATAGCAGCGATATGAAGAAAGTGGCCATCGTTACCGATACCACCGCCTGCGTCCCCCAGGAACAGGTAGACCGATACGATATTGAAGTGATACCGGTGCAGCTAATCGTGGGAGAAAATACCTACCGCGACGGGATAGATATCACCCCCACCGAGTTTTACGCCCTGCTGCGGCAGTCTAAAAAATTGCCCACCACCTCCAGTTCATCGCCGGAGCCATATCTGGAGGCTTACCGACGCGCCATTAAGAGAGCGGAGAGCATCCTCTGCATTACCGAGCCAGCCAGGTTCAGCGCCATGTTCGATTCGGCAAAGGTAGCCAGGGTCACGATGGCCGGCACCCTCCGGGGTGTCACTATCGACGTCATGGAATGCACCACCGCCGCCGCCGGGCAGGGCCTGGTAGCTCTGGCCGCCGCCCGTGCCGCCTATCTGGATAAACCCCTGGAGGAGGTCAAGAAAGTCGCCGATAACATCAATTCAAAGGTAAATTTATACGCCACCCTTGATACCCTTACCTACCTGGTCAGGAGCGGCCGCGTCCCGCAGGCCGCCGCCCTGGTTAATTCCATTTTAAGCATCAAGCCTATTTTTACCCTCAACCACAGCGACGCCCATACCGTGGCGCTCCCCAGAACCATGAAAAGCGCCATGAAGCGCATGCTGAAGCTAATGGAATCGTCGGTAACCGGGGGGCAGCAATTGCATGTCGCCGTCATGCACGCCGATTCCCCGATTGAGGCCGCAAACCTCAAAGATAGAATCACCTCCCAGTTCGAGTGCCGCGAGATATTCGTCACCGAGTTCACGCCGGTCATGGGCGTCCACACCGGACCGGGACTTATCGGCGTGGCTTTCTACGGCGAATAACCACGCGTC
>CAYPYL010000013.1:0-12165 GCA_964414605.1 uncultured Dehalococcoidaceae bacterium | reverse complement strand
AAAGGATGAGATTCTTCAGTCGCTCCGCTCCTTCAGAATGACATTTGGGACAAAGCTTTTATGAAGGGAAGGGGGAATAGGGGTTTCGCCCCTCTTAAACACCCTGTGGGGTGTGGGAGAGAACTACTGGATAGGCCGCGGATGCTACGAGGGTGACAGGGTGGGAATAGATAACTAACTGTTTCCCCATTTGACGTAAGTCACTCGTTTGTTATATCGTCATGGCTAGTTTGCCGTACGGCAAACGGGTGATAATTCTCAACTATGCGTATGGTGAACCCATGAAGTTAAGCAGGTTCGTTAACGGCTGGACCGTGGCGGCGGTCATTCTGGCGGTGATTATTATCGCCGGCGGGATTGTGATATGGTCGAAACAGACCCAGGGCCAGCCGTTAGAAATATCCGCACCTTCCGCCCCGGGACTGCCGGTTACGATATACATCGGTGGAGAGGTCAACAATCCGGGTTTTTACCCGCTCGAGGACGGAGACAGCATCGAAGACCTTATTCAGGCCGCGGGCGGCCTTGCCGACGGCGCCGACTTGAGCAACGTGGAACTGGTTGTTTCCGTCCCGGAAGAAGGGGATTTCCCGCAAAAGATAGATATCAACAGGGCGGAGGCGTGGCTCCTGGCGGCACTGCCCGGCATAGGAGAAGTGAAGGCGCAGGCAATCGTTGACTATCGCAAGCAAAACGGCCCCTTTCGTGACATCTATGAGTTGATAAAAGTAGAGGGGTTCGGGGACGTCATGTTGGAACGGATTAAACACCTTATTACCGTTGCCGATTCATATTAAGGATAGTATCTCTTGGTAATCATCTGTCTTAGCTGTGCCTGGGTGGCCGGTATCTTTCTGGGCACCAAACTTGATTTGCCACTGTGGTTCGGGCTTATCGGCCTCGTCCCGCTGGCGGCGCTCTTCTTTTTTCGTCAATACCGCCGGACCCTGGCCGTCACCGGCCTGGCGATTATTATCTTTGTAATATCTTCCGTTTACTCTTATTCCAGCCTGTACGGGATTGATGACAGTAAGGTCTGGAATTATAACGACCGTGGCGTGGTGGAGCTTAAGGGTACCGTGGCGGGTGCCCCTGATATCCGGGACAAGAATACCCGTCTTACGCTGGATTCAGCCGCCGTCAGACTGGACTCCGGGTGGGATGATGTCGAAGGTAAGGTGCTGATTTTCGTGCCGCGTTACCCCGCCTATGAATACGGCGATGTCCTGCGGGTAACGGGAGAACTGCAAACACCGCCGCAGCTGGGAGACTTTGATTATCAGGGTTACCTGGCGCACCAGGGCATCCGGGCCACTATGCTCTACCCCGGGATAGAGGTGCTGGACTCGGGCCACGGTTTTTTGCCGCTGGCCTGGGTCTATTCCGTGAGGGACAGCCTCGCGCAGAACCTGGCGGAGATACTGCCCGAACCGCAGGCGTCTCTAGCCCAGGGTATTTTGCTGGGAATCAGGGGCAACATACCGCAGGAATTAAGGGATGACTTCTCCCGTAGCGGCACCGCCCATCTCCTGGCTATTTCCGGACTCCACCTCGGTATCATGGCCGGCATCGTGCTCGGGGTCGGTCTGTGGCTCTTTGGTAGGCGGCACTACCTCTATGTTTGGCTGGCGCTCGGCGCCGTCTGGTTCTATGCCGTAATCACGGGTATGAACCCGCCGGTAGTGCGGGGCGCTATCATGGCCAGCTTGTTTCTTGCCGCCGAAGCCCTGGGACGGCAGCGCAGCGGCATGGTGGCGCTGACCTTAGCCGCGGCAGTCATGGTGGGCGTTCATCCTTATATCCTCGGCGATGCCTCTTTCCAGTTGAGTTTTCTGGCGATGACCGGACTGGTCTTTATTTTCCCGGTTTTCCGCGACTGGGGCAGGCGGGCGGTCGCCTGGAAACTGGGTGAGGAGGGTGCCTTCGTTGCCGCCGCCGATGTCGTCGTCGATACTTTAAGCGCCACACTGGCGGCGATTATCGCCGTCTGGCCGGTGGTCGCTTACTACTTCGGTATCGTTTCGCTGGTGGGGCCTCTGGCCACTTTCCTGGCCCTGCCGGCCCTGCCCGGCGTTATCGTTACCGGGACACTGGCGGCGGTAATGGGACTGGTGGTGCTGGGGGTGGCGCAGGCTATCGGCTGGCTGGCTTGGCTTTTCCTTTCGTACGTGATAGTGGTGGTCAGCGGATTGGGGTCGCCTTCCGTTTCGTCTATCGAGGTCGGTGCGTTTCACCCCGCCCTGATATGGGGCTATTACCTGGTGCTCGCGGCGGCAATCTGGTTTCACGGCTATTTTACACGGCGGCGCAGTCCGGTATCGGGCACGGCCGGTCGCATGAAGGAGGGACTGAACGTCTCTATGGGGCTTACCGGGGTGGGGAAGTGGCTTATCGCCCCTCTGCTGGTGGCGGCGGCGCTGGTGTCTTACGTGGCGGTTACCATGCCCGGCGATGACCTGCGTGTCAGCTTCCTGGATGTCGGCGAGGGGGATGCTATCCTCATTCAGAAGGGGAGTCGTCAGGTGCTGGTGGACGGCGGACCCGGACCGCAGACGATTTCGCTGCGACTCGGCGAACGTATGCCTTTCTGGGACAGGACGATAGAGATGGTGGTGATGACCCATCCCCACCAGGACCACCTCGCCGGACTGGTGGAAGTCCTGCGGCGGTACCGCGTGGAACGTGTGCTCTACCACGCGTTTGAATATCAATCGCCGCTGTACGACGAGTGGTCGAGGCTGATAATTGAAAGGGAGATAAAGAGCACGGCTGTCCGGGCCGGACAGAAAATCGACCTGGGCGATGGTGTGATTATCAATGTATTGAATCCGCCGGCGGAGCCGGTGACCGGAAGCGACTCGGACATCGATAACAACAGCGTGGTGCTTCGACTGTGTGCCGGTGATATCAGCTTTCTGCTCACCGGCGATATCATGGAAGAAAGCGAAAGAGAGCTTTTAAGGGAACGCGCGTGCCCGCCTGTGACAGTGCTTAAGGTGGCCCACCACGGCTCGGATACCTCCACCACGCCAGGTTTCCTTGCGGTGGCGGACCCGCGTGCGGCGGTAATCTGCTGCGGCGCGGATAACAGGCACGGCCACCCGGCTGCCGAAGTCCTGCAGAGACTTGAGGAGAGAATCGGCGCGAGAAATGTCTACCGAACTGACAAAAACGGCACGATAGACTTCGTTACGGACGGGGAGAGACTGTGGGTGGAGGCGGGGAGGTGACCGGCTGGGCTTTCTTCACCAGTATGCAGATATTGCGGGAGAACGTCTTTATCGGGAACCTGTACCTGCTTTCCGCCGAAGAACTGACCACCTCAAAGCCGGCCTTCAGGACGAGTTCCTCCAGTTCGCGGTAGGAGAAAAGGTAATAATAGCGGTAGAGGGTCTTATCCCTGGCGCGCCAGGGCACCAGTACGTCTTTCGTCTTGAGCCAGAACCTGGGCTGCCACTTGTTCCAAACGGTGATGAAGGCCTCGCCGCCGGGCTTGAGCACCCGCCCCAGCTCCGTTAGTGCCCGCAACCTTCCTTCGCTATCCTCGATATGGTGATAGGTGGCCACGGCTATCGCCCAGTCGAAGTAATTTTCCTCGTAAGGGAGCCGACGGGCGTCGGCGTTCACCAGGTTTACGCTGAACCGGTATTTGTCGGCATACTTACGGGCGAGTTCCAGCATATTTTCGGAAAAGTCGACTCCGTGCAGCTCGAAATCATCTTTGAAGGGAATGAAGTCGGGCCCGTGGGCGCACCCCACGTTGAGCAGTCGACCCCGCAGCCACCGCCGGGCCAGCCCCTCCAGTTCCTTGCGGAAGATGGAGCGGTGCCGGAAATTATACCAGCTTGAAGCTATCTGGTTAAAAATTTCTCTGGTCACCCTGTCCCCTTAATCGCCCCGGGTTATCGTCTTAATTGTTGACATAAGCTGTAATCTGCTAAACTTAATATAGCTTCTTATTTTTATAGTAAGGGTAAGATGAGGAAATTTGCAAGAACCATATCCGGGGTGACGCCTCTGGCGGTGATGACCCAGCCGATGAGCTGTCCCGGACGGTGCCTGTACTGCCCGACGTACTCCGATACGCCGCAAAGCTACACGCCGGAATCGCCGGCGGTGCTGCGCGCCAGGAAGTGCGATTATGATGCCCGGCAGCAGGTGGAATTGCGCCTGAAAATATTCACCGACATGGGACACCCCACGGACAAGATAGAGCTTATCGTCATGGGCGGAACCTTCCTCGCCCAACCGGTAGATTATCAGTACCGGTTTATCAAGGAATGCTACGACGGGCTTAACGGCGTTGTATCCGGCACGCTGGAGGAAGCCAGGAAAATCAACGAGACCGCCGTGCACCGCTGCACCGGACTGTGTATCGAGACGCGACCGGACTGGTGCGGGCAGGAGGAGATAGAGCGCATGCTTGAGTTCGGCACCACGCGGGTCGAGCTCGGCGTGCAGACCCTCGACGATGATATCTACCGGCTGGTGAGGAGGGGACACGGGGTGGAGGAAGTGGTCAAAGCTACCGCCCTGCTGCGCGAATACGGTTTCAAGGTCTACTACCACTGGATGCCGGGACTACCCGGCTCCAGCCCTCAAAAAGACCTCGATATGTCCCGGACGCTTTTTGCCGACGCACGCTTTAAGCCGGACGGCCTGAAGCTGTATCCCACCATGGTGGTGGAAGGCACCGAGCTCGAGAGGTGGTACCGGGAAGGACGCTATCTGCCCTACGAGGATGAAACGATGGTCGACCTGACCATCGGCATAAAGTCCATCGTGCCCGGGTATGTCAGGATTTCGCGGGTGCTACGCGATATTCCCTCCAAGTTCATCGTCGCCGGACTCAAGGACTCGCTGCGGGATATCGTCAGGGAGAAAATGAAGCGGGATGCTATCGAGTGCCATTGCATCAGATGCCGTGAATACGGCCACCGGGCGCGGGCCGGGTTTACCATCGGCGAGCCCCATATGGCGAGGATGGACTATGAAGCCTCGGAAGGCAGGGAGATTTTTCTATCCTTTGAGGACGATAACGAGACGTTGTTCGGCCTGTTACGATTGAGGATTCAGTCGAAGCCCGTCCCGGCGGTGGGGCAGGGGTGTAACGGTAATACCGCACTCGTCAGGGAACTGCACATTTTCGGGCCGGAGGTACCCATTAGCGGGCAGATAAGCGGCGCCGCCCAGCATAAGGGGCTGGGCAAGGCTCTACTGCGGGAAGCGGAACGCATCGCGCGCGACGAGTTTCAGGCCGAACGTATGATTATATTGAGCGGCACCGGGGCTAAAGAGTACTACCGCATCGAGTTCGATTACGCCCCGCAAGGCGATTATATGGTTAAGACCTTGAGACCTCAAGGTTAATCATCTTTGCATCAGGGACTGCGTTGCCCTTTTTTCGTCTGGTTAGCGGATGTTTCCGTATCGACTGGTTGTGTCTCGGTCTCCGGTTGCCCCACCCGGTTCTGCTCCTGGTTCTCTGCCCGGACCTGCACTTCGACCGAGATATTGCCGGAGTCAGGCGCCGGTTCGGTAGTGGTTATTCTTATTCTTTTCCTGACTTCTTCCTGGATTCTGTTTATTACGGTTTCTACGTCGGGAATATCGCCGGCGGCATTTTCCTCCGTAAGCTTCTCAACCGCCCTTTCGTATTTCCTCACGGAGTTCTCGATGGCGTTGGCGATACCCTGCCGGGCGTTTTCGGGGACTTTTTCATAGACTTCACTCAAGATATCTAGTCGGTTGGTAGTCGATTGGGCAAGGCGCTGGATAATCGCGGTAATATCGATACCCTGTTCCTCGGCCAGGGCGGTCAGTTCTTCTTCCAATTCCACAATCCTGGCGGCGTAGTCCAGGGCTTCTTCGACATCGGCGGTAACATTCTCGGTTGCCCGTACCCTGGCCCTTTCCAGCCGGTCCTCGACGGTATCCGCGGCGATATCAATAGCCCTTTCCATCCTTGCTTTGGACAGCGCCCGGAGGGCGTTAACCTGCCCGTTCATGCTGGCCGTTCTGGCGCGTGTCAGGGCGGCACGGGCCTGTTCCGGCAGTTCGTCCTTGATTTTATCCAGGACTCGAAGGTGTTTGCCGGTGGTGAGGGATACCCTTTCGGATACATTGTCGGACATGCCGTACCGCTCGGCCGCTTCCAGCCTTTCTCGGACCATAGCCATGAATCCCTCGTAGTCGTTGGCGGCCTGTTCCATCTCTCTCACCCTGTTTTTAGCGGCCATTTCCCGTACTTCGGCGAGGCGTTCTTCCGCATATTGCAGGGCTTTTTTGGCCTTAGCCTCGCTGCCGAAGGCAAAGAACATGCCGATTCCCTTCCCCCATTTGTCCAGGAAATAAAAAGGACTATCCGGGGTAAGACCCGGGTCCGGCAATTCCTCGTCCTGGGCGTAAGCGGCGCCGCCGATAAAAAGGGACGTCAGCAGCAGGCAACCGACCAGTGTTATTCTTAATATTCTCTGTCTCATGAAGACCTCCCGTTGCGGATTAAGGCGTTTACTGTATTATATAACGTAACAGGTGCGGTTTGGTTAGCTCCACTACGGGAAAAAAGTCCCTGGTAGATAGGTAACCGGGTGTGATAAGTTCAACCCATGCCCAGCTGGCGCAGCCTGTCATCGCTGATGCCGAAGTGGTGAGCGATTTCATGCCGGACCACCCGCTGCACCTCGGCGATGATTTGGGTATCATTTTTACATATTGACTCAATTGGCTTCTGGAAGATGGTCACCTTGTCCGGTATCACCAGTCCGTAGCCGTGGCCGCGTCGCGTGATGGGGACGCCTTCGTAAAGCCCGAGCAGGGTCTCGCCCCGCCTGCCTCCCAGCACCCGCAGCTGCTCGCGGGTCGGCCGGTCCGCCACCACTACGTCGATATTCTCAAGCCTCTCCCGGAACTCTTCGGGCAGACTTTCGATTGCCTGTGCCACGAGCCATTCAAACTTTTTACTGTCCACTAATCCGGGCTTTCTTTGACGACCAGACTACGTATAAAAGTATAAAATAGGCGCTGACGCTGGAAGTTACTACCAGCCAGCCTATAACCTTGCTGAAAAAGGGGTCGGCTTGAGTCGAGATAATGAAGCGGTAGAAATGGGTAACGCCCGCCACCAGTCCTGCGCTTAGCACTACCGTAAATCCTATGGAAAACGCCAGGCTCTTGATTTTTTCCGGCCTGGCCACGAGATATGCAACCAGGGCGTCCACGCCGATAAGCGCCACGATAAGCGGTATAAAGATGAGCATGGTTTTGGGCGTTGGTATCACGACTATCTGCCAGATAGCGCGGATGACTATAGCGATAACGGCTCCCGTAAAGGTGATGGTGCACCATGCCCTGAATCGTGGACTATTCATAATTCCAGTTTCCTTCCGGCAGATTTATTTTTACTATGTGTCATCCAGCTGCGCCAGGTCGAATTTCATGCCGTCCTTTGCCGCGATGACCTTCACCCCGGTCTTCCGCGTAAGCTCCTCGGCTATCAGCCGGGGCCCGGCCTGCCATACGTGCAGGCCGAAGTGGCTTAATATAGCTACCCGGGGTCTTATTTCTTTGATGATGCGTTCCGCATCCGGTATCGCGAGGTGGTCTATGGGCGGGCGGGGTTCCGTGAGCACCATGTTGATGATGATAACCTCGCTGTTGTAGCTGCGGTGGAGGTCGTCGAAATAGCGCGTATCGGCGATATAGCCCACGGTATGCCGGGCGGCCTGAAAGACCATGCCGTAGGTCTCCGCCGGGTGTATGTGCCTGGCCGAAGTGGTAAAGGTAACGTTTCCCGTTGTGTATGTTTTTCCCCCCTCCAGAACCACGATGTCTTCCAGACTGTCCTTCAGGTAGGAATAGACGACCGGTTCGTTTCCCAGGGCGTCGGCCGGTGCGAATAAAGAGCCGTGCCGGTTAAAGCCGCCGTTGGTCATGGCTTCAATCATGACGTTGACATCCGCCGTGTGGTCAAGGTGGCGGTGCGATAATATGATGGCGCTTAACTTCTCTGCGCTAAGTTTCCGCCTGGTGGACTGAACGATACTCCCGGGACCGGGGTCGAGGAGTATTTCGGTGCCTTTGAGGCTTAACCAGAGACCTCCCGAGGCGGCCAGCTGTCTGATTACCATGAACCGGGCACCGGCGGTTCCGAGAAAGGTAATGGTATCGGATGGATTATTGAGATTATTCATAACGGGTAAAACCTTTTCTATAATAAAAGATAAGACGTATTTTTACAATCGGATTTGACAGGCGGCAGCTGATTTTGACAATTTAAAAATTCTGTATATACTTAGGTATATAGGCCTATATCTTTTGATACACATGCGCGGAGATTTATTCTGGTATAATAGGAGGTAGAAACAATGGAAAAGCAAGCAACAACTCCCCGTGGCAATCTCGAAGCCCTGCTTAACAGCTGCCCGGATGCCATTCTCGCCATCAACGCCGAGGGAATTATCAAATTCGCCAACGACGAGGCCTGCAAGCTCACCGAGCGTAACATGAATGAGCTTATCGGCGATAGCATTGTTGAAGTCTACGAGAATATCGAGGCGGCGCGGGAAGCCAACCGTAAAATCTACGAGGCCGGCGGGACGATTCACGACATGGAGACCATGGCGAAGACCAAAAACGGCAAGAAGGTTCCGGTACGTGTATCAGCTTCGCATCTTTATGACAGCGGCGGCAAGTATATCGGCGGTGTCGGCTATTTTGCCAAGTATCGTCCCTGGACCGGCGCCGAGGCGCAGGTCAAAGCCCGTGTCGATGAGCTGGAGAGCAAGCTTGATAAGTGGAAGGCGCTGGCAGCCCCTGTTTTAGAGCTTTATCCGGGACTCTCTGTTATGGTGGTTGTTGGCCATCTTGATGTTGACCGCTTTGAGAGTATCATCACCAATCTGCTTAACCATATCGTGGGTATCAAGACCCGCGTTGTCCTCCTTGACCTGTCAGCATCTGTTATGGACGAAGAAAAGGTCGCCGAACAACTGAAAAAGACGGTACGTGCTGTCCGTTTGCTGGGGGCGGAGTGTGTGGTTGTCGGTATGCAGACAGCTCTGGCTCGGGCTTTGGAACCACTGATTACAGACATTAGTATGGCTAAGAATTTCAGTTGTATGGAGCTTGCTCTGGAAACCGCACTTGACATAATTGGTTGTAAAATCTGCCCCAAGGACTAGAGTAATAAGGTCTAGATCCGTAAGGACTGGAACCAGGAGGACCAAGGATTGGAAAAGGTATATCCCAGCATCGATGAAGCGATTGCGGACATCGAAGATGGCGCCATGATTGCCATCCCGGGCTTTTTTGCCTGCGGTGTCCCGAGGGATCTGCTTCAGGCCATTATTAAAAAAGGTACCAAGAACTTAACCCTTACCTGCGGCTGCGGCCCGCTCCTCGGCGCCGCCGATGAGCTGCGGACGCTGGTGGAAAACGGACAGCTGAAGAAGGTCATCGATTCCTACGGACTGTTCCGCTCCGCCAGCAAAGGGATGCAGGACCCCTTCGAGCAGGCGGTCAGGGCCGGCGAAATTGAGTTTGAGGTCTATCCCATGGGTACCATGGCCGAAAAATACCGCGCCGGCGGCGCCGGTATTCCCGCTTTTTATACTCCCACCGGTGTGGGGTCGGTGGTGGAGGAAGGCGTGGTTACCAACATCGAAGCCAACCGCGTGCCGAAAGAGACGAGAACAATCAACGGCGAGAAATATGTCCTGGAGTATGCTTTAAGGCCGGACTACGCGTTTGTTCACGCCTTTATCGGCGACCGTGAAGGCAACCTTCGGTACGCCAAGACTGCTAAAAATTTTAACCACGTGATGGCTACCGCTGCCAGGATTACTATCGCCGAGGTTGAAAGCATAGTTGCGCCAGGGGAGATGGACGGCAACGACGTGCATACTCCCGGGATATATGTGCACCGGATGATTCAGGTGCCGAGGGCTAAATTTGCCATAACCATTGACTAGCAGGAAGGATAATGTAAATGACGGAAAAGGTGAAGCTAAAGGGACTATCGAGAGAGCTGATTGCTTTGCGGGTGGCTAACGCGCTCGAGGACGGCAGTTACGTTAATCTCGGTATCGGTATCCCCACCCTGATATCGGACTGGATTGAGGGACGTGACATCAATCTCCAGTCCGAGATTGGCATGCTCAAGACCGGGCCCCTGGCCACGGGCGACGAGGTTGACCAGGACCTGATTAACGCCAGTTGCCAGGCGGTGACGGAAATGCAGGGTACTTCTTATTTCGATATCGCCGAATCATTCGGGATGATACGAGGCGGGCATATCGACGTGGCGGTCATGGGCGCTCTACAAATAAACGACCGCGGCGACTACGCGGGATGGTCGAATCCCGCGAGGGGCTTGTTCGTCGGCAACATCGGCGGGTCGATGGACCTCTGCGCCGGCGCCAAGAAACTGTACATCGCCATGGAACATACCACCCGTGATGGTGACTACAAGGTTGTGAAAGAGCTGTCTTATCCGGCCACCGCTATGGGCAAGGTGAGTATGTTGTTCACCGACCTCGCGGTGATAGAAATTACCCCCAAGGGAATGGTACTTAAAGAGATATTTACCGGTCTCACACCGGAAGATGTACAGTCGGTAACGGAACCGAAATTAATCATCAGCCCCGACCTTACCGAGATACAGCTTTAACTTTTCCCGGCAGGCCCGGGATGTAATAGAAGCACAGACGTTACTGTCTGTGCTTTTTGTTTCTCGCCATGCCCTGACGATGTTATAATGTGGCAATATATAATTTAAGACAAGGAGGCCGAATATGAAGATACTGGGTCTTTCGTTCAGTCCGCGGAAACAGGGGAATACGGAAATTTTACTGGGTGAGGTGCTGGGCGCGGCTAAAGAGGAAGGGGCCGAAACGGAGCTGTATTCAGTCGCCGGCAAGAACATCAAGCCCTGCGACGGCTGCTGGGGCTGCCGGGAGACCGGCAAATGCCATATCAAGGACGATATGCAGGAGCTTTATAATAAGCTGCTGGAAGCGGACGGCATTATCTTCGGCACGCCGGTATATTTCTATAACATGACGGGGCAGGGTAAAACGGTCATCGACCGTACGATTGCGCTTGACGGAAATCTGGCCAACAAGGTGGGAGGCATCGTGGCCGTGGCCGGCAGCTTAGGACTCGTCGACGCTTTGAAGGACCTGTATTTTTACATAGTTATGCGCCGCATGCTCCCGGCTGGCTTTATCGCCGCTTACGCGGGTGGCAAAGGCGAGGTTAAGGACCTGAAAAAGTGCATGAATGCCGCCGGAGACCTCGGGCGGGATATGGTGCAGATAGCCGCTAAGGGATTCAAGTACCCGGAAGGCGGCACGCATATCGCCTACGGTACTCATACCAAATAGGAGAAAGGGTAAATGGAAGCGGAACTAATCGCCCCCTGTGGCATTAACTGTAACATTTGTGCCAGCCACCTGCGAAAAAAGAACCCATGCCCCGGCTGTCCTGAAAGGGCATCGAATTTTAAGAGGAAATGTGTTGTTATCAACTGCGAGGAGCGTAAAGCCAGCCTGTCAGGTTATTGCTATGAATGTAAGAAATTCCCGTGCAGAAGAATCAGGCGCATAGATGAACGTTACCGTAGAGTCGGTATCAGCAATATAGAAAATCTGGGGGTCATCAAAGAGAAGGGCGTGGCATATCTGCTGGAAAAGGAGCAGGAGAAGTGGAAGTGTCCGGAGTGCGGTGTGGTAATGGCGAATACCGGCGTCTGCTATGAATGCGGGTACGGCAAACGGATATACCGCGGCGAAAAAATCCCGATAGAGAAAGTAACGGACGCAGATTTGATTGCCCCCTGCGGTATGAACTGCGGTATATGCGGCGGCTATCTGGCATTGAAGTATGACCTGGTAGGCAAGGGGATAGCATCAGCTTATTGCCGCGGTTGTATTCCGCGGGGGAGGGGTTGTTCTCTTCATAAATCAGGGCACTGCGAGAAGCTGATGCTTATGCAGGTACGCTTTTGCTTTGAATGTGAAAAATTCCCCTGTCAAACTAATAAACGCTTGGATGATATTTACCGGACCAGATATAACATGAGCATGATTGATAACCTGAACTATATCAAAGAAAACGGTATGGAAAAATTCTTGGAAAAAGAAAAAGAGAAATGGAAGTGCCCGG
>CAYPYL010000012.1:0-13156 GCA_964414605.1 uncultured Dehalococcoidaceae bacterium | reverse complement strand
GCATGGACAGCCTGGCTATCACCGACCACGGCGTCATGTACGGGGTAATCGAGTTTTACCAGGCGGCGAGGGAGGCCGGCATTAAGCCGATTATCGGCTGCGAGATATACATCGCCCCTAACAGTCGGCTCGACCGTAACGCCGGAGATAAAAAAAACTATCACCTGGTCCTCCTGGCAAAGGACATTACCGGCTACCAGAACCTCATCCAGCTGACCACCAAAGCTCATCTGGAGGGCTTTTACTATAGACCGAGGGTCGATAAGGAGCTCCTAGAAGAGCACAAAGACGGACTTATCGCACTTAGCGCCTGCCTTGCCGGAGAAATATCTCAACTGGTGATGGGCAGACGTTATGACGAAGCCACACAGGCCGCCCGCTGGTATAAGCAGACCTTCGGGGATTTTTACCTGGAGCTCATGAAACACCCCATCCCGGAACTTGAGGGGGTAAACAACTACCTTATCCAGATGAGCCGGGAACTCGATATCCCCCTGGTAGCCACCAACGACATACATTATGTCAATAAGGAGGACGCCTCCGCGCATGACCTGCTCCTCTGCATCGGCACCAATACCACCATCCACGATGAAAAACGGCTCAAAATGGCCGGGGACACCTTCTACCTCCGGAGTCCGCAGGAAATGGCAACACTTTTCAAGGACACCCCGGAGGCGTTGGAAAATACCGGCGTCATCGCCGATAAATGCAACCTTGAACTCGAATTCGGCCGACTCCACCTGCCGGAAATCGAGCTGCCGGAAGGCAAGACCCCCGACCGGTTCCTGGCCGACCTCTGCCGCACCAGCCTGGAGCAGTATTACCCCGACCCTACCCCGCAGATAGAGCAGCGACTGGAATACGAGCTTGATGTTATCGAAAAGACACAGTTCGCTAATTATTTCCTGGTCGTCTGGGATATCATATCGTTCGTCAAGGAGCAGAATATCCTCTTCGGCGTCAGGGGCAGCGCCGCCGCCAGCATCGTCCTGCACTGCCTCGGCATTACCCCCCTCGACCCCGTTGAGCACGGACTTGTCTTCGAGCGCTTCCTCAATATCGAGCGCAAGGAGATGCCGGATATCGACATGGACTTTCAGGATGACCGCCGCGACGAGGTCATCAATTACGTTTCAAAGAAGTACGGCCAGGACCACGTCGCCCAGATAATTACCTTCGGCACGCTGGGAGCCCGCGCGGCTATCCGGGACGTGGGGCGGGCGCTGGGTATGCCCTACGGGGAAGTCGACCGCGTCGCCAGGCTGGTGCCCGGCACGCCGGGTATGACACTGGGACGCGCCATGGATGAGAACCCCGAACTTAAGACTATCTATCAGGAAGACGATATCGTACGCAACCTGGTAAACTCGGCCAGAAGGGTGGAGGGAATTTCCCGCCACGCCAGTACCCATGCTGCCGGCGTCGTCATCTCACGGGAATCGCTGACAAAGTACGTGCCGCTGCAGCGCGGCGCCAGGGTGGATAGCCAGGAAGCGGTAATGACCCAGTTTTCCATGGGGGACATCGCCAGCATCGGCCTGCTGAAAATGGACTTCCTCGGGCTCGCCAACCTCACTATCCTGGGCAAGGCAAGGGATATTATCCTCCAGAACCACGGCATAGACATCGACCTTAATCACCTCCCGATGGATGATAAAAAGACCTTCGACCTCCTCGCGTCGGGAGAGACCGCCGGGGTCTTCCAGCTGGAGGGCGCCGGGATGCGTCGCTATATCAAGGAACTAAAGCCGTCCACCTTCAGCGATATCGCGGCCATGGTGGCCCTCTACCGTCCCGGGCCTATGGAGCATATTCCCCGGTTTATCGACTCCAAGCACGGCAAGACGCCGATAACCTATCCCCACCCGGCCCTGGAGAATATCCTCAAAGAGACCTACGGCGTCATCGTTTACCAGGACCAGGTGCTGTTCATCGTGCGGGAGTTCGCCGGCTACAGCCTGGGACAGGCGGATATCTTCCGTAAGGCAATGGGCAAGAAAATCGCCGAGGTGATGCGCAAGGAAAAGCGCAGCTTCATCAGCGGCGCCAAAAAGATGGAATATCCCACCGAACTGGCGGAGGAGGTGTTCGCCCTCATCGAGCCGTTTGCCGGCTATGCCTTCAACAAGGCCCACAGCGTCAGCTACGCCCTGATTGCCTATCAGACCGCCTATCTTAAGGCTAACTACCCGGCTGAATATATCACGGCATTCCTGACCATTCACTCCGGAGAGACCGAAAAGATCGGCAACGCCGTCGCCGAATGCCGCCGTCTGGACATCGAGGTGCTTCCGCCGGACATCAACCGCAGCCAGATAGATTTTTCCATAGAAAAAACCGCCGGCGGAGAGCCGGCTATCCGCTTCGGACTGGGCTCGACTAAAAACGTCGGCACCGGGGCTATCGAACCTATTATCAGCGAACGCACTAAAAACGGCGAGTTCAAGTCCATCGAGGACCTCTGCCGCCGCAGCGATTTACAGGCGGTCAACCGGCGCGTCATGGAGAGCCTGATAAAGGCGGGGGCGTTCGACGAAATGGAAAGTCGCGGCACCCTGCTTAACAGCGTCGCCCGAATCCTGTCGCTGGCGCAGCGCGAACAGCGCCTGCGAGAAACGGGACAAACCACAATGTTCGACCTCTTCGGAGAGACCACGCCGGTGCCCCGGCCCGACCTGGACCTTCCTCCTTCGGAGACCACCGACCGCGAAAAGGCTTTCTGGGAAAAGGAACTGCTCGGGGTAAGCTTCTCCGAAAAACCGTTCAGTCCGGTATTCAGCAAAAGGTACGGCAACGCCATGTTCTGCGGCAATATCGATGCCGACCTGGACAAACAGGTCATTGTTACCGCCGGACGCGTGATATCGGCGCGCTATTCATTCACCAAGAAAAGCGAGTCCTTCGCCATCGTCGTCATAGAAGACGTCAGCGGTCAGGTGGAAGTGATTGCCTGGCCGCAGGTCTACAGCCAGACCGAGGAGTTCTGGCAGGAGGGGAACGAACTCATCATACAGGGCAAGGTAAGGGCAAGGGACGACCAGATAAGCGTCGTATGCGATAACGTAAGGTTTTACGAACCGCCCCAGGAAGGCGAAGAGGCTCCCGCCGGACCCGCAGTCGTAGAGACAGCCCCGGAGAAACCTGCCGCCGTCCCGGTGCCGAAAAAGCAGCGGCTGGTAATCAACATCCGCCAGACGCAGGACGCGGAAGGCGACATCGCGTGTCTCAACAAGATTATAGAAGCCCTGAAGGAATTCCCGGGACGTGACGAGGTGCGACTTAACGTGTTGAACGGCGGCGAAGCCGTTCCCCTCAAACTCCCTAATATCCAGTCCGACTACTGCCCGGAACTCGAGCAGCAGCTGGTGGGACTGGTGGGAGAGGAAGGCTTCAGGGTAGAATCAGTCTGACGGTAATCAAAAGGCAGGCTATGCATAAGGAAAGAAAACAGCCCGGCTTCAGCTTTAAATTCATGTCCCTTGGTTTCAGGTTACGCGATATTATCAGGCCGCGTAAGAATGTCCTGAAAGACGCGGGTATTAAGTCGGGATTTCACGTGCTGGACTTCGGGTGCGGGCCGGGTGGCTATATCCTGCCGTTGGCAAAAATAATAGGCGAATCCGGTAAAATCTATGCCCTGGATATCAATCCCCAGGCAATACGGTCTGTCGAGGCTTTAATCTCCAGTAAGGGACTCGCCAAAGTTGAGACCATCGTATCCGACGGCGCCACGAGGCTGGCCGACGCCAGCCTGGATGTTGTGCTGCTTTACGATGTACTCCATCATCTCCAGAAACCGGCCGTAATCCTGGGAGAACTGCACCGTGTCTTGAAACCCGA
Source organism: uncultured Dehalococcoidaceae bacterium (assembly GCA_964414605.1). Lineage (GTDB taxonomy): Bacteria > Chloroflexota > Dehalococcoidia > Dehalococcoidales > RBG-16-60-22 > JAFGPF01. Next base: position 9,316 of record CAYPYL010000012.1, on the reverse strand, counting down.
AGGTTTCCTCTCCATGAGTGACCATCATATGGCGGAAGAGGAAATTATCTCCAAGATGACTGGTTCCGGTCACTTTAAGCTGTTAAGAAAAGGTGAAAAGGTATATAATTTCTCCAAAGTCAAATAGAGGCGGCTGTTATGTCTACGGAAAATACGCACAGGGGGCATAGAAAGAGACTGCGGGAAAAATTCCTGAAGTCGGGAATGTCCGGCTTCCACGACTATGAAATCGTGGAGATTCTTTTAAGCCTGGGCACGCCGCGGAAGGACTGCAAGGCGCCCGCCAAGGAAGCCATAAAACGATTTAAGACACTGCGCGGCGTGCTGGAAGCCCCCCTGGAAGAGCTTCAACAGATAGAAGGCATCGGCGCTCACAGCGCCTTCGGCATCAAGCTCGTACAGGAAGTCGCCCGGGAATTCCTCAAGGCAAAGATACTGGAGAAACCCTTTTATAAATCATCCCGCGAGGTCTTCGATTACCTCTATCACTCCATGCGTGGACTCAAGAAAGAGGTCTTCAAGGTGGTCTACCTGAACGGCCAGAACCAGATTATCGATACGGTCGACCTGTCATCGGGGACAGTCAACAGCAGCTCCGTATCCCCCCGCGAGGTTATCGAAGGGGCGATTAAGAGCAACGCCGTCGCCCTGATTTTCGTTCATAACCACCCATCCGGCAATCCGGAGCCCAGCGCCAGCGATAAATCGCTGACCCGCGAGCTGGTCTACGCCAGCAGAATCACGCGACTCAAGGTGCTCGACCATATAATCATCGGCGACAACCGTTACTACAGCTTCGCCGGTGAAGGGCTTATTGAAGAATACGAAAGCGACTACCTGAACCTTATGGTCCGGGGCACCGCCGAGGCACGGCGTCGACTGTACAAAGCCAGAGAGGATTCCGGCAAGCAACGCCCTAGACGTTGATTATAGGGCCTTCCAGCGAAAGCAGGAGCCTTTTTACTTCAATCCCCCCGCTGAATCCCCCGATTCCGCCGTCCGACGCCAGCACGCGGTGGCAGGGTATGATTACGGGCAAGGGGTTCCTGCCCAGCGCCTGCCCTACTGCCCGCGCCGCTTTCGGTCTGCCCGTTTCAGCGGCTACCCAGGCATAGCTGCGTGTCTCGCCGTAGGGAATGAGTCTGGTTGCCCACCATACCTCGCGCTGAAAAGGCGTGGCCCCGGAGAGGTCCAATTCATCGGTAAAATCCGCCATCTCACCTTCGAAGTAAGCGCGGAAACGTTCGATAATGCCCTCGAAGCGCCGAGGTATCATAGCAGCGCCTTCAAGGTCGCCCAACCAAAGGTGGGCTTCTCTCTCCGAGCTTTGAGGCAAGGAGACCCGCACCAGACCAGCCGCCGAGCCGAGGACTCCTATCCAGCCGACGCTGGTACTGAAGGTGGTGTAATACAAATTATGGCTATTCAAAGAACCGCCCGATGGACTTTATGACCTGCCCGCGGCGCGCCTCTGGTAAAGGGCGCCGACGACTATTAGAATGATGCCGAGGATGATGCTGGTGATTATCTTAATAAGCTGCGGGAAATCCAGGGTCAGGAAATAGGCATAGGTAAACACTCCGGCCACGATGGCTACACCGTAGCTGATAAAGTGCGCCTTGACCGATTTGTCCTTCACCCCCCGGTAGATAAGCCAGCCTATAAAAGCCAGTGAAGCCAGTACCGCGACTACTGTTGCCATTTGCTACCACCCCAGTCTTTCAAAATATTTGCCCAGGAAGGCAAAGAGCCCTACTGTTAGCAGCAGCGAACATATCTTGCCGATATCGGAGAGATATCTGACGTACTCCGCCGCCAGGTAACCCACGCCGGCTATGCAGAACAGGATGCCGAATCCGTATAATACATACTCAAGTTTCATATTAGTTACTGCCCCTTCAGTCAATCGGACGCGGTACGACTATATCCGGGGGCGGGAGCACAGAACCCCTGATATAGACGATGATGTTTCTCTCAATATCTCCCCTCTTAATGCGTACTGATAAATCGTAACGCTGGTCTTCCGGCAGCGTTGCGGGGATAAACTCGGCGGAATCCATCGTCCAGTCCAGCCGGCTTTCGTCAAAAGAACTCACCCGAACAGGCTGTGACAGTAACACGGCGAGCTGCTGCTGCTCGTGCCAGACCGTAACTTCAAGGTCGACCGAATATGTGGAAAAGGTACGATTTTGCACTTCGTAAGTAAAGGCGATACTCCCGCCCTGCTGGACGTTCACCCCGGTATAATACGGGTATTTCTCGTCCTCGGGCCAGCGGTCGGGCTCGATTGTCTGCGGGAATTCCCCGCTGACCATTTCAAGACTATCATAAACTCCCATGTAGCCATCGAAGATGAAAATGAGGATTATCCCCACAAAACAGGCCAGGGTCAGATACAGGTATAAATTTCTATGCTTCTTTTTCATGCCACCAATCTCTTAAGGTTACACTACAATAAGGATAATCCCGCTGTCAATTCCGGCTATCGCAGCTCCGGCTCGATGATGCCGTAGTTGCCATCATTACGCCGGTAAAGCAGCTTTACCTCACCGGCATCGGCGTCGTAGAACAGGAAGAAGCTGTGGCCGAGTCGTTCCATCTGCTCGATTGCCTCCTCCAGAGACATCGGCTCGATGAGGAAACGCTTGGTCTTGACCACCTTTCTCTCCGCCTCCGGAACCTCCGTTTGATTGAACTTGCCCCTGGCCAGCGGATTGCCCCTGCCCCGGTCGTATATCTTGCCTTTGTGTTTTTCCAGCTGGCGGTTCATAACGGCAACGACCCTGTCAACCGCCCTGAACATATCTTCAGCCCTCTCTTCACCGTGAAAAACAGCTTTGCCGATGCCGCTGTTGACAGTAACCTTCACCAGGTAGCGCTCCTGCGGCGATTTCGTCTTCTCCTCTGAAATTTCCACTTTAGTATCGATAATATCAGGGAGGTGCTTGTTTATCTTGCCCAGCTTACGTTCAACATACTGCTGCACCTCGGATTTTATTTCTATATTCGTCCCGGATATCTGCAGTTCCATCTTCACACACTCCTGATGACAGCTTTCTTCCTGTACCGTTCCCTTATAATTCCAGTGCCAGAGTCAAGCCCCAGACCTCCGCGACCCCGGCATTTTTCAATACTCCGGCGCATGCGTCAAGCGTGGCACCGGATGTGGATACATCATCCACCAGGATTACCCCCCTGCCCCGCAACCGCCCGTCGCGGCAGAAAAAAGCATCCGCTACATTACTGCGCCTCTCGCCGACGCTGGCCGCCCTTGCCTGGGGCAGTACGTAACTGCGGCGAACGAGGCAATTTTCTTCAACCGGCAGACCGGCCAATGTACCGATTTCCCGCGACAGCAGCGCCGACTGATTATAGCCGCGCTCCCGGTATCTTTTACGGTGCAGCGGCACCGGCACTAAAACTTCTCCGGGCACCGGAATATTAGCGAGATAATCATACATTAATTTTGCTAGCGGCGATGCCAACGCCCGGAGATTGCGGTACTTCAATTCGTGAACAGCCCGGCGTATCAGTCCATCGAATAAAAACGGGGAACGAATGCCGTCTATCCGGGCCTGCCAGTCAACGCAGCCGGGACACAGTTTCCCCTGCGATTGGGGGCGTCCGCAACGGGGACAGATGGGGGGAGAAATTACCGATAGCGTCTGACGACAGGATTCGCATAGATAGTCACCTTCCCTGCCACAGCCGATACACCAACGCGGGAAAAACAGGTCTAGTGCAGCCTTTTTAAGACTAATTAACGGAGAAAGCACATTTGCCATCCGTAATTTTCTAATGTAAAAAAGACTCCCCGAAAATCTATCGGGAGCGGGAGTTATGCATCGAGCCGCTCATTATGGGCTCGTTGATATATACGTCTCCGTTCCTGATTTTTAGATTGTAGCCGCAATCAGGATTGGTACAAACCCAGGCTTTAAACTGGATGGATGCCCCCTGACTGCCGAAATCTGACAGTGGCACGAGGTCGCCTGAATTGCATTTTTGACACTTGGGGAAATTAAACTGTTCCATGGGGTCCTCCTCCCAACCGATAATAAAATGAGTTAAACCGTATAATTATAACTTAAGTTGACTGTCTTTGACAAGTGTCCATATGGCCTATTCGTCCTGATATTTATGAAAAATATTACCGCCGGAGAAAAGAAAAAAGGGGCGGTTTTTCAAAGAGCCGTCCCTTTCAGGTCGTGTGGTTGCCTGGCAAATTAGTTCTTATACCTGGTCTGCAGCTGCTTCTGCCGGATGGTGTTGATGAGGATATTGGCGATAATGGGGTCGAACTGGGAGCCGCTGTACCAGAGCATTTCTTCAATTGCGTCCAGGGTGGACAGGGCCTTCCGGTAAGGCCTATCGGAAATCATAGCCTGGTAGGCATCCGCCACCGCTATAATCCGGGCACCCAGGGGTATATCCTTACCGCTTGCCTTCTGGTCCAGGCCGCCGCCGTCATAATGGTCATGATGGTGAGATATGATATCGACTACTCTCTCGTTGACGAAGGGCTTAACGAGACTGGGGCCGATTATGGCGTGGGTCATGATATGGCGGTACTCCTTGGATGTTAGCTCGCCGGGTTTATTAAGGATATCGGGGTCCACGGCTATCTTACCGACATCGTGGAGGAGGGCGGCCCAGTGCAGGTCATCCATCTCCTGCGGTATAAGGTCCATCTGCCTGCCTATATCGGCGGCTATCTCTGCCACCACCTGCGAATGGCCATTCGTATAGGCATCACAGGACTCCAGAGTATTCACGAGAGTCTCAATAGCACCTAGAAAGAGTTTCCTGGGTTCCAGCTGCCCGTCGGCTTTATTCCCCATGTCCTGGAAATAGCGCTGTATCTCGAGCGCCACCCGGCGTTTATCCAGGGTACCGTTAACACTCTGCAAGACCTGCTCAAACCTGAAAGGCTTGGTTATATAGTCTTGAGCGCCGTCTTTAATGCATTGTGCAATTACTTTATTATCGGACACGCCGCTGGCCATGATGACCGCCGTTTCCGGGAAACGCGTCGCTATATCCGGCAGTACCTCGCTGCCCAGCCTGCCGGGCATATTGATATCCATTATCACAAGGTCGGACGGGTTTATTTCCAGCTTCGCCAGGGCCTGCTCACCGCTTTCGGCTTCATCGCAGACATAGCCGCGCATCTCCAGACCTTTGGTCAAAATACATCTGATAGCTTCCTCATCATCAACCAGCAGTATGCTCTCCTTCGGAATAGTCATATCGCGCCTCCTGCCACTTCTCGCTTTTACTGGGTTCATTGTAAATCCGGGATGCTAAACAAGATATGAATATCAATCGCCGGGTCATAAATATTTAGTAAAAATTTGGCCGATACCCGGCTTTTTGAATAGCTGTGTCACGTAGTGTACAATCAATATCAAACCGGCCCGCCGTATTTACCGATTATCCGCCGTGACAGGGAGACCACTATGGGAGATATGCTGAAAGATAGAGTAGCCGTTATTACCGGCGCCGGCAACGGTCTTGGCCGCGCCGAAGCTATAACCATGGCCGCACAGGGCGCCAGCGTTGTCGTCAACGACCTGGGTACTTCCCACGATGGAAAGGGTTCCTCCAGGGCACCGGCCGACCTCGTGGTGGAGGAAATCAGGAGCGCCGGCGGTACCGCCGTGGCCTGCTATGACAGCGTGGCCGTAGAAGAAGAGGCGAACAATATCATCCGGAAAGCCATCGATAGCTACGGGCGTATCGATATCCTGGTAAATAATGCAGGCATCATCCGCAACCACCCGATAGATGAAACCCCCACGGAAGACTGGGAGGCGATGGTCAGGACGCATCTTTACGGGAACTTTTACTGCACCCGCGCCGCCAGCGCCGTAATGAAGCGGCAGGGCTACGGCAGGATTATCAACACCTCTTCCCACATCGGCCTGGGTTTCCCGGGTCAGTCTACCTATTCCGCGGTAAAGGAAGGGATAGTGGGATTTTCACGTTCGGTAGCTCGCGAGCTGGCCGGCTACGGCGTTACCTGCAACGTAATCAGGCCTATCGCCGCCTGGCGCGGCGCCGAGGTTAAAAACGAACTGGTAGAGGCGAATCGACCGGAAGACGTGGCGGCCCTGGTTGTCTATCTCGCCAGCGAGTCGGCCGACCATATCAACGGGTGTATCTTTGAGGTCTGGCACGGTCACGTGGGCATCTTTACCGACCCTCCGCCCGTGGCGCAGACGCTCCGTAAAGACGGCCGCTGGACCCCCGAGGAACTCGCCGAAGCCATGCCGGAGACGTTAACGAGGGGTAAATCGCGTGAAAACCTGCCCTTTACGCTCCCGCCGATGTTCAGACCGCCCGCGGGATGAATTTCCAGCCGGACTCTGCCTCTACTTCAACTCTACTGTTCCGATGCGACTATAAATCGGGCCTTCCCTAGTCAGTTGGCTCTTCATCAGGTTGACCGACCGTACGTTCATTTTGCCGCCCGAAGTAAAAGGCGTATTCGTGATGAGCCGCCCGAGGTCTTCCCGTTCTTCCGGACTGGCCCTGTCCCTTACGCGTCCCAGAGTGAGGTGGGGTCGGAAAGGGCGCGATTCCGCGGCAAAGTCCAGCGGCTTAAGACCGGCCTCGACATTTTTCTGAAGTAGTTCAAGCCTGGCGACCTCCCCGGCCATCCCCACCCAGACTACCTGTACGCGCCTCGGATTGGGGAAAACACCGAGTCCGCTCAATTCAAGCTGTAACGGCGGTACGCCGCTGGCGGCTTTTTCCATCACATTGATGATGTCTCCGGTAACGTTTACGTCGATATTGCCGAGAAACTTAAGCGTCAGGTGAATGATGTCAGGGTCTACCCACCTTACCGGCGTCCGGCTGCCCTCCTTGAGGCTGCCCTGAAGGCGGGCCAGGGACTGCTTCATTTCTGCGGAAAGTTCGATGGCGATAAACGAACGGATTTGTTCCATGTCTATATGCTCAGCAGCCGCCGCGCGTTGTCGGATAATATCATTCCTCTCTCTTTATCCGATAGGCCGGCACCCTGAATTTCATCGAGCAGCCTCCGCTGCCCTATCACCGGGTAGTCGCTGCCGAAGAGAATCCTGTCCGCGCCGACAAGCTGGATAACCTGCCGGTATATCTCGGGGCGATAGAGGAAAGGCGAGGCGGCGGTATCGAAATAAACGTTCTCCATTGCCTGCCTCACTTCCGGCATCAAGGCATAAAACGGCAGGCCGCCGCCCCAATGGGCGCATACCATGGGCAGGTCCGGGAAATAAGTAATGAATGTGTATAACAGCCCGGGTGTGGCTACCCCCTTGCCGGGATAGATATGCCCCACCGGCTCGGAGGAGTGCGTGAGCAGAAGCAGTTCGTGTTTCCGCAATATTTCGACGAACGGCTCGATAATCTCTTTGCTGGTAAAGGCGGCCGACTGCGCATCCGGTCTTAGCTCGCCGACCCCCTTAACGCCCCCTTTGACACAGCGTTCTATTTCATCGAGGGAGGCATCATCCGTGCACGATGACACGGCGCAGAACCCGATTATCCGCCGGGGATATTTCGCGAGGGACTCCAGGATATAGTCATTGGTCTCCACGCACATCTCGTGCGTACTCCAGCCGTAATTGACGATAACGGAAACATCGACGCCATCCCTATCCATACTCTCGATGAGTTCTTCGGCGGTGGCAATCTTCGCCTTTTCACTGGAGTATATCTGCGCGAAAGCGGGGTCGATATCCACGTAACGGCTGCGGTTCTTCTTTACCCTTGGCGGCAGTACGTGCGTGTGGAAATCTATTATCATAACTAAACCACAAGCCTAATGCACAAGACAGCCGGTGGAACTTAATCTTTATCTTTACCTTTATCTTCCGACGCCGCTTCGGCAGCAGGTCTTTCAGCTTCGCCTTCTGCCCTGGCTCCCTCTTCGCCTTCGCCCTCTACTTCAGCCTCTTCTTCCTCGGCTACCACTTCCTCTTCCACCTTGAGCTGTACTTCGGTAACCTTGGCAACCAGCTGCTCCGGGTCGGCGTGAACGGTGATATCAGGGTCGAGAACGATATCCTTCACGTGAAGGGACTGCTCCAGTTCTTCCAGCACGCTTACATCCACTTCAATCTGGGGCGGCACCTTCTCCGGCAGACATTCGATGTTCAATTCGGTTATACCGTGGGCCAGCATCCTCCCTTTACCCTTCATCGCCGGGGACTCGCCTACCAGAACGATGGGTACGGCCACCTGCATCTTCTGCCCTTTCCTCACCTGGTAAAAATCAACATGCAGCAGCTTCCTGCCGAAAGCATCCCGCTGGACTTCCTTGACAAACACGTTTTTAGGCTGTTTCTCTCCCTCGATTTTCAGGCTGATAATGCGCGTCTCACCGGCATAAGCCACGATTTTCATCAGTTCGGTGGTATCGCATTGCAGGGACTGCGATTCTATATTATGACCGAAGACGTGCGCCGGAGTGATTCCCTGACGGCGTAAAAAGCGGTTTCTCTTCCCGAGCACGTCTCTCCTGGCGGCATTCAGTTTTAGTTCTTCCATGTGTTTTCCCCCTTCATCCTGTCAATTTAATCATATTCAGGCGTAAAAATCAATTTTTACGAACGAATCCAATTGAATGACCGTCGTCGCGAGTGTTATAATGCCATGTATTATCACAGGGGAAAAGATATGAGCGTCAGGAGAAACGACGAGGTAAAAGACATCTGGAACACCAACGCCGCCTACTGGGACGAGCGCATGGGGGAAGGCAACGACTTCCATAATATGCTGGTTGACCCCAACCAGATAGATTTACTGGATATCAAGAAGGGCGATGCTATCCTGGAAATCGCCTGCGGCAACGGTCAGTTCGCCAGGAAAATGACCAAACTGGGGGCTAAGGTAACCGCGATTGATTTTTCTGATGCGATGATAAAAATCGCCCGGTCTAAACCGCTTGCGGATAAAATAGATTATCGCGTCATCGACGTTACCAGGAAAGCCGACCTTGAAAAACTCCGGGGCAATACCTTCGATTCCATCGTCTGCACCATGGCCATCATGGACATCGAAAATATCGAACCGATGATTAGCTTCCTGCCGGAAATCCTGAAGAATAACGGCAGGTTTGTTTTCTCCATACTCCATCCCTGCTTCAATTCGGGAGAAGCCAGCCAGGTCGATGAGCATACCGATTACGGCGGCAGGGAACACCATACCTACTACGTGAAAATCAGCAATTACCTTGTAACACAACTAATCAAGGGCGAAGCCATAAGGGGCCAGCCGAAATCACAGTACTATTTCCACCGCCCCCTGTCCGAAATCCTGAACCTGT
>CAYPYL010000011.1:0-13441 GCA_964414605.1 uncultured Dehalococcoidaceae bacterium | reverse complement strand
ACGCCGTCATAGTCGCCGTAGACCTCGGCGCTGGAAAAAAATATCATGCGGAAACGCTTCTTCTCCTGAATGCGGAGGAGGTTCTTGGTGCCGATAACGTTGGTCAGCCAGAGATTCTCGTAGTAGTCCTCGCCGTTCCAGCGCCCGTATTCTGCTGCCAGGTGGTAAACATAGTCGAAGTCGTGCGCCTCGAATATCCTCTCCAACTGGCGGTGTTCGGTGACGTCGCAGCGGATGTGGTTTAGCTCGTGGGAGTGGGTAAGGTCGCACGTCCAGACTTCATATCCGCGTTGCTTGAGCTCGGGGACCAGGTTCGAGCCGATAAATCCCAGTCCTCCGGTGACCAGTATCTTCATAGCCGCCCCCTTTATTGTCGCAGTGATTTCACTATGTGTAATTTTCAACTAGATATGAGTGTTACTTTATGACTAGGAGCCCGATTTTGCCACGATGTACAATACATAGAATAGACCGTTCTTTTTCTTTATTATTTTAAAAGATCTGCTCAGGTAGCCTTCAAGTTTCTTGTGATTAAAACCCATATGTCCCTCATTGAACTGGGTTTCCAGATTATCCGTTTCATTTAGAATACCTGCTTTCAAGAGATCAACTAAAGAAATTGGTTCTCTGTTTAAATTAAAGAGTGTTAGTCCTAATCTTTGTATCAGGAACGATACGCCAACCATTTTGGGTACGGAAATTACAATGATACCCTGGTCATCTAAAAGTGTAAATAATTCTTTAAGAAAATTTATTTTACTTTCCCATAGATTGGATCTATCACCTATGTGTTCTAATAGTTCCAACAAAAACAATATGTAATATTTATGCGACAGTCTCGATTTAATATCACTAAACGACAAATTCATATTGTTCATCAATTGTGTATTTTCATCGGTGCCAACTTTACTGATGACCTTTGTGGCAAGCGCTATCATATCTTTATTGGCGTCAATACCTACAACGTGATTGAAATACCTTGCCAAAGATGGCAGGAAAATCCCATCCGCGCAGGCGAAATCAATAACGTTACACTTATGGAAGTAACCCGACGTCAGTCGAAGAGCGGTCTCAAAGTGTCGTTTCTTTAAATAAGGTATAATACCACGCCTTAAATAATTATATTCCGAGTATGAGCTATAGTCTTTGTTGTAATTATAGTTCTCTATGTTTGTGATAGGGGGTGGTATAAAGTATTTAAAACGTAACATTTTAAAACTCAAAGATACGGATTTGCTCAATATCAGGCAATTGAGTACCCCGCTTTTTCTTAATCAAGTAATGTCGTAATTCTTTTATAGCCTTGCCTCCAGGATGTCTATGATTCTTTCCCCGGCATGACCGTCGCCGAAGGGCTTGAGCCAGTTGTTATCCCGACCGAGCATTATCTCGGAGCATTCGCTTATCCGGTCGGGGGAGGCGCCGGCCAGTATATTAGCACCGGCGTCAATCGTCTCCGGCCTCTCCGTGTTGTCTCGCAGGGTAACACAGGGCGTGCCCAGGATGCAGCTTTCTTCCTGGACGCCGCCGGAATCGGTAAGAATCAACCGGGCATTGCTCTCCAGATGGAGAAAGCTCAAGAAGTCCATAGGGTCGATGAGCCTGATACCGGGCGTTTTCATACCGAAGTCTTTAAGGCGCTTTTTGGAGCGGGGGTGGATGGGGTAGATTGCTGGCATCCGGTATCTTTCAGTAAGCGCGGTCAGCCCCTCTAGGATTGAGGCAAATCTCGGCGGGCTGTCAACGTTCTCCTGACGGTGCAGCGTTACCAGGAAATAGCCTTTCGCTTTCAGCTGCAAATCGTCAAGGGTATGACAGCGTTCTTGGGCAATCTCACGGTTCTGGTAGACGGCATCAACAATGGTGTTGCCGGTGACGAAAATCCTGTCCTCGGGGACAGCCTCCCCGAGCAGGATGGACCTGGCTTTCTCGGTGGGGGCGAAAAGATAATCGGAACAGTGGTCGGTCAGGATGCGGTTGATTTCCTCCGGCATCCGGCGGTCGTAGCTTCTCAAACCGGCTTCGACATGGCCGATTTTTACGTGGATTTTCACGGCGGCCAGGGCGCCGCCCAGCACCGAGTTGGTATCGCCCTCCACCAAGACGATGTCGGGCGTTTCTTCCAATAAGACCTTTTCCACACCGGAGAGGATTCTGGCGGTCTCTTCCGCATGGGTGCCGGAACCTATCTCCAGGTTGTATCTGGCATGGGGAAGATTGAGCTGCTCGAAGAATATCTTATCAAGGTTGTATGAGTAGTGCTGGCCGGTATGGATGATGAAGAAGTCTATCTTTCTTCGCTCCAGTTCCCTGATTACCGGCGACATCTTGATGATTTCAGGTCGTGTTCCCATCACTACGGCAATCTTCATACAACGAACTCTCACACCATAATTTCGAGCAAATCTCCCCGGCCTCTACCCATCAGGGAAATCAGGAGTGTCTCTTCGGTTTTACTATCTCTTTCATTGTCCTAAATCTGCCCATGCTTAAGCACATATTATATCACATGTCAACACATCGTGCCAGTAAAAATGACTATTGTCACAAAAAAGTGACACAGGATGCATATTGCAATATAATAAAAGTGACAAATGATGAATAATATATCCAGCGTTTGCGTGAAGATATTATCTTTTCTCGCATCGGTGCGATATAATGGATGCAGTGTTTTTGGCGTTTAAGCTGGAAAAGGATATCACCCGCCGATGAGGCTGAAGCTTCAAAATGAACTAGCTATTATCGATGTCCTGGCGGTTCTGCTCATTATCATCATTGCTTTTGTTCCTATTGGTGTATTGCGTATTATACTCGGGCTGCCTTTTTTGCTGTTTTTCCCGGGTTATACGTTAATTGCGGCGCTCTATCCACGGGCGACGGGCATCGGCAACTTCGAACGGGTAGCATTAAGCTTCGGTTTCTCCATAGCAGTAACCGGGCTGATGGGTCTGGTTCTCAATTATACACCCTGGGGAATAGGAGTATACACGGTCGGGGTGACACTGACCGTATTCATCATTGCCATGTCTGTCATCGGCTGGCTTCGGCGAAGAAGTCTCCCCCCGGCGGAAAGATACGTCGTTACCTTGACCTTTGATTCGTCTTCCTGGAGGTCGCAGAACTTCGCAGGTCGAGCTATATCGGTGATACTTGCGGTCGTTATTCTGGTGGCGGTCGGCACCCTGGGTTACGTGATTGCCGCGCCCCAGATAGGGGAAAGATATACCGAGTTTTACATTCTAGGAATGGAAGGAAAAGCTAAGGAATATCCCGGAACGCTGGAAGTTGGACAAAGTGAGATGGTGGTGGCGGGTATCATTAACCGCGAACATGCCGTGACGCGGTATCGCCTGGATGTACGTATAGGAGAAACGGTAAACACTGCGGTAGAAAAGGTGGTCCTGGATAACGATGAGAAATGGGAGGATACCTTAACCTTTTTACCGGAAAACCTGGGATATTCCCAGAAAGTCGAATTTTTATTATATAATCTTGACAATAGTGATAGCGATGTGTACCGGCAACTTCACTTCTGGGTAGACGTAATAGACAGGAGGTAAGGTGGGAATAACCGGTAAACTATCCATATTACCTGAAGAAGAACTGGATTTCTCTCGTATACATGCGCTTGGGGGTGAACAACCCCGATCTGGTACCGATTCACAAGTAGGTGTATATACTTTCAGAATAAAAGAATCAACCGTCTTTATAGTCTGGCGATATTAGGTTTATCGAGTCCTTTGGTAACACCGCGGGAATCGTATAACAATCTCGATTTTTCTGTGATATATTCATAGTCATAGACGCTGTGGTCGGTAGCGATAACCACGCAGTCGGCTGAGGCGAGCAGCTCATCACTGACTTCCACGGAGGCAAGAGTCTCCCCGTCGATGTCTATTTCCGGCACGTAGGGGTCATTGTAGACTACGGCAGCGCCGTTCTCACGGAGGAGCTGTATGATTTTCAGTGAGGGAGACACCCGGATGTCCCCGATATCTTTTTTATACGATGCCCCTAGTACCAGCACAGTGGCATTATTTAGGCTGGCGCCGTGGCGGTTGATGGCCTCCGTAATCTGCGAAGTGATATAGTAAGGCATCTGTTCGTTGATTTCTGCGGCCAGCTCGATGAACCTTGTATGGAAATCGTACTCCCTGGCTTTGTGTGCCAGATAATAGGGGTCGAGGGGTATGCAGTGCCCGCCGACGCCGGGTCCGGGCCGGAAGGGCATGAATCCGAACGGCTTCGAGGCGGCGGCATCGATTACTTCCCAGACATCTACCCCGATTTTTTTACAGAGGAGCGAAAGCTCGTTTACCAGGGCGATATTCACGCCGCGGAAGACGTTCTCAAATAGTTTGGTCAATTCGGCGGCTTCGGGAGTGGAAAGGGAAATAACGCAGTCAGCCACCTGCCGGTAGAGAGACACGGCCAGCCGGGTGGATTCGGTATCGATACCGGCAACCAGCTTGGGGGTGTTCTTTATCGTATAGCTTTTATTGCCGGGATCAATCCTCTCCGGGGAATACGCCAGATAGAAGCCGCTACCAACTCTCATCCCGGAACGTTCCAGAATGGGCTGTATTACCTCGCGAGTGGTGCCGGGGTAAGTCGTGCTTTCCATGACCACCAGCTGCCCTTTCTGGAGGTTTTCACCAATCATCTCGGCAGTACCAGTGACGTAAGAGAGGTCTGGCTCCTTGTTCCTTGTTAGAGGCGTCGGGACGCAAATAGAGATAGTATCCATCTCTTTAAGCCGGGTGGGGTCGGTGGTGGCTTCAATCTTGGTTCGTACGTTTGCGAGGAGCTCGCTCGGGATGTCGGCGATATAGGATTCGCCGCGATTGACGGAATCGGCCCGATTTTGCAGAATATCAAATCCGATGACTTTGAAACCAGCTTCGGCGAAAGCAACCGCGAGGGGCAGGCCTACGTAGCCTAGTCCCAATATCCCTATTACCGCAGTTTTATCACGAATTATCGACTCTAATTTTGACACGGATGAACCTAGATTCTCCTCTTTGACAGAATGTGCAGTATGATACCGCAGAATATGCTTAACGTACCGACGATGAGCAGTACCGCCGTTACCAGGGCCGTGCCGATGGGTACAAGGCCGGTATTTGCCAGGATATGCAGTACCCGCGCGCCGGCAATAAGGCCGAATATTACCAGGATAGCCCCGCCAGCTCCGAAGAAAAGCAGCGGTCTTCTCTCTGAAATCATGACAGCGATGCGGGACAGGACTTCGAATCCGTGAGCCAGCGGATGCTTGGTGGAACCGTCGGGGGTATAAATATTGGAAATGGGCACCTCGGTAAATTTTAACTTCTTTTCGGCTGCTTCCGCCAGCATCTCGGTTTCCACGGCGAACCCGTTCTCGGTAAGGCGTATTTCCGATATCGCTTTCCGCGAGAGGGCCCTGAAACCGGATTCGGAATCGGCTACGTTTTTCCGGAAAAGGAAATGAGCCGTATTCAGTATTATTTTCTGTCCGAATCTCCGGTACCGCGGCGTTTTCTCGGCCTGGGCTACCCTGGAGCCGATAACGAGGTCGTAGCCATCATCCATAATGGGTTTAATGACATCGGGTATCTCTTTGGGGTCGTGCTGAAAGTCGGCATCCATTAATACCAGAATATCAGGGTCTCTTTTCTTGACCTCTGTCAGTATCCTCTGGACGGCAGCTCCTTTACCGGTTCTGGTATCGTGCCGGAACACGGTAGCGCCGGCATAGCCGGCGATTTTTGAAGTATCATCCGTGCTGCCGTCATCGATAACGATAACTTCATTAGCATGCTGTTTTGTGGCCAGCACCAATGAGCCTATATAGCGCTCTTCGTTATATGCCGGCATACCGACGATAATTTTCAGCCGGCTTGTCTTTTTCATAGTCTCAAACCTGCCCTTACTTAAGAGTATATTATATCACATAATATCTAACGATGTTAGTATTCTCGGGTATATATCGGCATAAAAAAGATATGAAACGGATTTCTCACTTTTATATATTTGACACATGGCAGGAAAAATACTATATTAGTAGCCAAACTGGCATGAACGGGGAATTATCTTTGACCAGACTTTTACAGGTGTTTTACGTGGTATTATGTAGTTAATATCGGTACGTTACCTTTTTTAACTTTAATGCTATATAATATAGACTATGATTCATACTGGTAACCTGATAAGATGTAAAAGATAAAACGTAGATTAGGGAATAATGCATAGAATCTCGCCTAAGCTGTACATAGGGTTGCTATTGACCGGTTTCTTAGCTCTTTCTTTCTGTATCCGCGTATGCTATCCGTTCGACCAGGTCTTTTCGGGTGAGTGGATAAAGTTTACCAGCATCGATGCCTATTACCATATGCGTATCGTTGATAATCTGGTCCAAAATTTCCCCCATGCTCTTAGCTTTGACCCTTACTACATATATCCCGGCGGGGAAATGATAGTCGTCAGGTTCTTTGACTGGTTTCTCGCCCTTATTATCTGGGTGGTGGGTCTGGGTTCACCGACGCAGCACATGATCGATGTGATTAGTGCTCTTTATCCGTCAATACTGGCTGCCATCACCGTTATCCCGGTTTTCTTTATCGGCAAGACTTTATACAATCGGTGGGCCGGTGTCATAGCCGCCGGGCTGATTGCCGTACTCCCCGGTGAATATATGGGGCGGTCCATACTCGGCTTCACCGATCACCATGTTGGTGAAGTCCTCTTGAGTGCCACGGCTATCCTTTTCCTGATTTTAGCGGTAAAGACGGCTAGAGAGAAGGCATTAACCTTCGCGCATATCAAACAACGCGATTGGCCGGTTATTACTCGACCGCTTATTTATTCGCTTCTGGCCGGGTTCTTTCTGGGGCTTTATCATCTTACCTGGGGAGGCGGGCTGCTTTTTGCTTTCATTATAGCTCTGTACATCGTTATACAATTCATAATCGACCACGTTAAAAAAGTAAATACCGATTATCTATGTATATCAGGTATCATTATTTTCCTGGTTGCCCTGATATTATTTATACCGCTCTGGGAAGAAAGAATTATCACTATCACTCTCTTTTTGGGTATGTTGGTGCCTTTAGTCTTATGGGGTATTTCGTGGTGGATGGGACGAAAAAACATTCGCAGGGGGTATTACCCGCTGGTTCTGGTCGGTACAGCTGCGGTGGTCATGGTGGCCTTTTTCCTGATTTTCCCGGATATATTTAAAAGGATGTTGAGCCTTTTCAGCATCTTCGCCCCAAAGGGAGCGACAGCTGTTACAACTCTGGAAATGCAACCATTCCTCTGGCCCCAGGGTAGTTTCTCTTTGTCCATTGCCTGGGGAAATTATACCACGTGTTTTTATGCATCTTTAGTTGTACTGATATTCCTTGTCTTTTATAAGGCAATCTATCGTAAACAGACCAGCAGTGAGGAAAACCTGTTTCTTATCTGGAGTGTGGTAATATTTGCGGCTACCCTGGGGCAGCGTCGTTTTGCATATTATTTCGCCGTTAACGTATCGCTGCTCTCGGCATATTTTTGCTGGCAGGTTATCTGGTATGCAGGCTTGAGGAGATTGGTTACAAGGGATAAGGAAGAACTCAAAGAGCCTTTACCGCAGACCGCCATGCCTAAAGAGAAACGTGGCAAGAAGCGGAGCGTAGCTATATACCAGGCGAATGTGATTCTGGCTATTATCGTGGTGTTTTTCTTCGCTTTCTTCCCCAATATCGCTAAAGCCAAGGACGTAGCTTCTTCGGCGCGGTTTGCCCCCTCGGATGCCTGGCAGGAGTCTCTTTCCTGGATGAAGGATAATACGCCGGAACCCTTCGATAACCCTTCTTTCTATTATCAGCTCTATGATGTGCCGCCACCGGGACAGAGTTATGCTTATCCTCCTACGGTCTACGGCGTGACATCCTGGTGGGACTATGGTTACTGGATAAGCCGCATCGCCCACCGCCCGCCCAGCGCCAACCCGAGCCAGGCGGCAGAGCCGATAAAAAAGGTAGCTAATTTCTTTTTATCTAAAGATGAAGCATCGGCTTCGGAGATAGCCCGGGAGCTTGATTCATCATATGTAATCATCGACTACATGACCTGCACCAGCAAGTTCTGGGCAGTGGTCACCTGGTCAGGGCAGCCACTGGATGAATTCGTAGATATCTATCATGTGCTTTATGAAGGCGAGCTTGTCGGCGTAAGGCTTTATTATCCTGAATATTATCAAACGATGGTGGTCAGGCTATATAACTTCGGTTGTCAGGCTATGCCCGGTGAGAACCCGATGGTGATTACCTATGAAGAAAAAACCGACCTTAACGGCAATAGATATAAGGAAATCACTGATATTCAGGAATTCTCCAGTTATCAAGAGGCGCTTGTTTTTCTTAAGAGCCAGGAATCGGCTAACTGCAGGATTGTTGGTGTTAATCCGTTCATGTCTCCTATCCCTCTCGAGGAAGTATCCAACTACCGGCTGATACACGACTCCAAAATTAAAGTAAAAAATCAGGATTTGGAACCTATACCCGAGGTAAGGATGTTCGAGTATACCGGCAATTAGTCTGGTAGTTTCTTTGAAAAACCTATGAAGGTGAACGAGTCTCAACGCTCCGGTAAGGATATTTATCTGCTGCTGCCTGTATTTATACTGGCTTTCTTTTTGGCTTTCATTCCCAATATCAGTTACGACTATCCGGTGCATATCGATGAATGGGTACATATCGCTTACGGGGAGGCGCTACTGGATGCGGGGGATCTCGATTATGTAGAGCCTTTCTCGGGAGGGAAGGCGCAGGGGTTAGTATCCAGACTGGAAGCGGGTTTTCACGTGTTTTTCGGGGTTTTCCGCAGCATCAGCGGTATGTCCTGGCTGGATATAGCGAAATACTTGCCGTGCCTTGTCTTTGCTTTTACAGCCCTCTCGGTCTTTATACTCACCCGCAGGCAGGGATTTGGCTGGGAGGCTGCTTTCTTTACCTGCCTGATACCGACGACGGTTGGTATTATGGGGCCTGCCTTTTTTATCCCTATTGCCTTATGTCTTCCCTTTATTCCGCTATCACTATTCTTAATTCATCACGAAAGGTCAATCTGGTCTTATCTTGTGCTGGCGTGTTTCGTCGGCTTTCTGATTATCACACATGCTACGTCGGCCGTTATTTTTGTTCTTATTATGTTGCCCGTTCTGGGTATTTATCTCGTAAAAGAGCCCAAACACGGGCTTATCCTGCTTTTTATGGGCGTTATTCCCTTTCTGGTAACACTGCCCTGGACTTACAGGTTGATAGCAAGTACGGCGGAATCTCTCTTTATCTCCAAGCCTCTCCCGGCAGGCCATGACCTGCCGATGATACTTAAGACCTACGGCTATATCCCATTCGCGTTGGGTTTACTGGGCACTTTCTGGTTGTCCCTGAAGGGCGGCGTGAAGAATTATGGTCTGGCCCTCTCCCTGCTGATACTTGTCGTGATGCTGGCGGTCTTTTATACCCTGCATTATGGCGTCGACCTGATATACCTTCGGGGAATGCTCTATGCGTTGCTTGTATTGGGCATTGTAGCCGGCGCCGGGCTGACGGCTGTCAAGAACCTGGAACTACCGGAAAGATTGAAGGCGCCCGATTACCTGCGGAAAGTCGGCTACGCTCTGGTTCTTGTCCTCGTAGTTGCCATTCTGGTCATAGCGATACCCACCAGGCTAAATGCAAAGTATTATCACATGATAGACAGTGATGATTACAGTACCTTTGTCTGGATTCACGATAACGTCGATGATAGTTATAAGAAAGCGGTGCTGGACCCCTGGAAAGCCACCCCTTTTACCGCGATTACCGGGAGATACGTATATACCAGGATACACATGGGCCCTGATGCCGTTACCCAGAGAGCCAGTGAATTCTTATCTAACGGATGTAAGGATACCAATTTCTTGAGGAAGAACGGGATATCTCTCATTTACACTCGTCAGGAGGTTGATAATCCGGACCTGGTGCCGGTGCATCAGTGGGTATACTTGTTGTCGGAGTGAGTGTGGTCGTGACTAAACAAGCGGTATCACTATTGGGGGCAGGTCAATATATCAGCGGAGGGCAAACGTCCTCTGCTTGTATAGGATAAATTTTGGATATTGTTCTTATAATTATCGCTCTGCTTGCCGGCTACCTGATGGGCTCCATTCCGACTGCCTACATTGTCGCTCGCTTAAGGAAGGGTGTGGACATACGCGAGGTGGGTAGCCAGAATTTAGGAGCGATGAATGTCTTCTACAAGGTCGGCTTCGCCGAGGGCTTGCTGGTGCTGGCAGTGGACATCGGAAAGGGCGTTGCCGGCGTAGCACTGGCGCGCTATCTTGGGATGGGAATCGTCGTTCAGATGTTAGCCGGTGTTGCCGTGCTGCTGGGGCACAGCTTCCCCGTGTTCCTCAAGTTCCGCGGCGGGAAGGGTGGGGCGTCCTGTATCGGCATTCTGATATTCTTCATGCCGTGGTGCATTCCCATTTACCTCGGGGTTTTTGGGCCGGTCCTGCTGATTACCCGCTTCCCGACGCTAAGCTACAGCCTGGCTTTTCTCTGTTTCCCGTTTACCGGCTGGCTTATCTATCACAGCTGGGAGATGGTAGTTTATTCTATAGGTTTGATGATTTTACCTCTGCTCAAGTACATACCCCGTATTATCGAGATGCGGCGTAAAGGCGGTAGCTGGAAGCATGTGGTCTACCGCAAAAACCTTAAGGACCGGTTATAGCGCTGGCACGGGCCAACAGAAGGTGGCTTGAGTATTTTCATCGGCATCATCCAGGAGGAAACGACCTACCCCGAAGGCGGTCTGGTATACGGAGGTGGGGGGTTCTTCATGCCCAGGCGGTACAGCTCGCCGGTATCCTTGCGTTTCCAGTTCATGGATATCCGCTGCTGCGTGGGATGGAGCATGGTAATGGCGCCGGGACGCGGGCACTCCTCGACACAGCCGCCGCAGAACCAGCACTCTTCCGGGTAGACGACGATAGGGGGTTGTTTCTTTTCCGGGTTGGGCATCATGACGTCGGTAGGGCATACGTCCACGCAGAGGTTGCAGCCGATGCAGATATCGGGGTTAAACTCCACCGCCTTGTTGGGGGTCGGCGGGTTGGGTACGATGTATGCTTTCTCGCTCATTTTCAAATACCTTTCCTTAAGAGTTGCCGGAGTGCTTCCGGTAGTTCTCCTCGTAGTCGGAGGCGTAGGGTGCCTTGAGGTGGAAGTCCAGCTGCAGTGCCCTGACCTTTAGCTTGCCGTCCTCCTGGCGGATGGGGAGGAGTTTATTCCACTCGGGCGGGTCCATATCCGGGTAGTCCAGGCGGTTGAATCCGAGTATGGAGCTGCTGGCCTTGCGCTCCAATGCCGTCTTCATAATCAATTCTCCAACCGTAATGACCGCGTGGCATTCGAGGAGGCGTCCCAGTTCGTGGGGGTTGGAGGCGTAGGCGGATTCCAGTTCGGTTGTCTTGAGTTCGTCAAGGAGACGCAGTCCGAGGTTAAGGGTCTGTTCGTTCTTGTACTCGCCGCAGTAGTCTCTCATAATGCGAGCGATGGCGGCGTTGATTTCCTTCCAGCCGTTGCCATCTTTGCCCTGTGTGGTGGCGTGGTAGGCGCGTGACTTTTCGGCTTCGATTTGTTTGGGGTCGGGCACCGGTTCCGGGGCGGTTCTGGCGTACTCCGCCGCGTGTCTGCCGGCGTAGCGTCCGGTGGTGTGCGATTCGCCGTGGCAGCCGCCGCCAAAAAGGTTGCCTCCCGCTCCAACGTACAGCCCTTCCAGGTTGGTCCGCAGGTTCCAGTCGACCAGGAAGCCTCCGCCGCCGCCCATGCGCAGCGAGGGCGGCGTGTTGACGCCGGTGGACCAGAAATTGGGGTGGTCGTATCCGCGGGGGGTTACCACTGGCGCCTGGAAGAGGTCTATATCGGGGTCAAATCCGGCTTTGGACATGGTATCGTAGATAGCGATGCGGGTCTTGCCCTCGTTGCCGACCATCATGCCCCAGATGCACCTTCTTTCTGCCTCGGAGAGTCGGGTAAAGTCGGCGTAGAGGGGCAGCTTGAACTCGCCCTTGCGTATGCGTTCGGGTAGGTCACTGGCGAGGAGGTTGTTGCGGAATTGCTCCAGGTAGCGAGAGATGCCTATCCCCTCTCCCAGCATGAAGTCCTGACCATCCGAAGGCTGAAAGCGTTCCGGTACCGTCGTTATCGGCCTGTTGAAACCGTCTACCCAGGGCACCTCTTTTCCGTCGGCATCGACAATCGGGGTGCCATGGTAGGTATTGTGGGCGTTGGCCATACTATAGGGAGCGTAAGCGTACCCGGCCAGGCGCCCCGGACCGGAGGCCTCCATGCAGACGAACTCGGCGCCGGCGTTCCAGCCGATGGCCTCGCCGACCCCGGCCGCATTCATGTTGCCCATGGAGCCGGCGGCGGTTACTTCCGGAGCGAAATCGTAAAGCCGGCCGGCTCCGCCGGTGGTGATGACGGTGGCCTTTGACCGGAACACATAAAACTCGCCGGTGCGGGTATCGACGGCGGTGGCGCCAACGACTCTGCCTCCCTGTCTGCCGCCCTCGGTAAGCAGGCGGGTGGGCATCATCCGGTTGTAGATATCTACGCCGACCCGCCTGGCTTCTTCGTATACCTTGACCTTGATATTGTATCCCCAGACGCGGATTACGTGCCGGCTTCGATAGTCGTAGGCGAACATGAGCTTGGTCTCGTCGTCGCGGAAATCAGCCCCCTTGAACTCATCTCTTACGTCTCGAATCTGCACCCCCATCTTCTCGCATTCCTGGAGGGTATCCCAGCTTTCTTTGGTGATGATGTAGCGTACGTGCCCGCCGGTCCATCCCTTCATGCTATCGTAGCAGGCCTCGGTGTACATCAGGGGCGTGACTTTGGAGCAGGGGTTGGTGACGGCGCCGTGCCAGTGGTCGACGCCGGCCCCGCCGGCACCGCTCCGCTTGGCGTGGCCTCTTTCGACGACGGCTACCTTCACTCCCTTTTTCCTGGCGTTGATGGCGGCCTGCATTCCGGCAACGCCCCCGCCGATAACCAGGACGTCGGTAATGACCTCGTTGACCTTGCCGTAGTTAATCGGGTAGGGCCATTCCGGAAGCTTGCCGCTCCTCTGTACATAATCGTGCCACGTGCTCATTTCTTTATTCTCCTTCTGATTAATATATGGATAATAGTAATATCGTTGAAAGTAGCCTTTATACTCCCTGTGAACGAGTTAAAATTCGGGATAAATGAAATACCGGCCGGCTCTAGTGCATGTAGCTACGCATTTGATTCCGCCGTACCCTAGAGCAGGCCTCTTAGCCTGGGATCGAGGGCATCACGGAGGCCGTCGCCGACCATATTGAAAGCGAAGACAACCAGCATGATGGCAATACACGGCGCGAAGGAAAGCACCGGGTTTT
>CAYPYL010000010.1:0-13474 GCA_964414605.1 uncultured Dehalococcoidaceae bacterium | reverse complement strand
CACAATTACGAGTCCCCGGACCGACCCCCTGCCCGCCTGAAGTGCTTCAGGCGATGGGCTGGCCCATGATTAACCATCGCGGGCCGGAGTACAAAAAGATGCACACGGAGGTTACCGAGGAACTTAAGCAGGTCTTCCAGACCAAGAACGACCTTTATATACTGACCGGTTCCGGTACCGGCGGCCTTGAGGCCGCCGCGGTGAACATGCTTTCGCCGGGAGATAAGGTGCTCTCGGTATCCATCGGCGTCTTCGGAGACCGCTGGGCGAATATCGCCAGGACCTTCGGGGCGGATGTTATCCCGCTCAATTTCGAGTGGGGCAAAGCCGCCGACCCCGGAGAGGTCGCTAAAGCCATCAAGTCTCATCCTGATGTTGAAGCGGTACTGGTAACGCACAACGAGACATCCACCGGTGTAACCAACGACATCGAGTCCATCAGCAAAGTGGTGAAAGACGCCGGCAAGCTGCTTCTCGTCGATGCCATCAGCAGCCTCTCTTCCATAGACCTGCCGGTGGATAAATGGCGCTGCGATGTCGTTATTACGGGCTCGCAGAAGGGCTGGATGGTGCCGCCGGGTCTGGCCATGGTTAGCATCAGCCCGGAGGCATGGCAGGCGTACGAAAAAGCCAAAATGCCGCGGTTCTACTGGGATTTCGGCAAGGCTAAAAGTTACTATAACGAGAAAGCCGAGAACCCGTGGACGCCGGCTGTCTCGGTGGTTTTCGGACTCTCCGTATCTCTGAAAATAATCCTTGAAAAAGGACTTAAAAAAGTCTTTGCCGAACAGGAGCGTATCGGACAGATGACGCGCGACGGCGTAAAGGCGCTGGGGCTCAAGATATTTGCCGATGAAAAGTATGCCTCGAACACCGTCACCGCCGTGGCGATTCCTGACGGAGTCGACGCTAAAAAACTGCGCGCGCTGATGCAGTCGGACTACGGAATAGTGCTGGCTGGCGGACAGCAGCGCCTTGATGGTAAAATATTCCGTATCGGGCACCTCGGCCTGGTGACGGAAGAAGATATCAGGGAAGTTCTCGCGGCGCTTAAAGAGGTACTGCCGAAGGCGGGATTCGCCGGGGCGGGGAAATAAAGGAAAATATATGGCGGATAAGAAGAAAAGGGTACTGATTACCGATAAGATATCCGAAGAGGGTATTAAAAACCTTCGTAAAGAGGCGCATTTAGACGTAAAGACCGGCCTGAAACCGGAGGAAATAGGTGCCATAATCGGCGACTATGATGCGCTGATGGTACGCAGCCAGACGAAGGTCACGGCGGATATCATAGAAGCGGGAAAGAAGCTTCAGGTAATCGCTCGTGCCGGCGTCGGCATAGATAATGTGGATGTGGAAACGGCGACGCGCTGCGGCGTGGTCGTGGTGAACGCCCCCACCGGCAATACGGTATCCGCCGCCGAACATGCAATCGCCCTGCTACTGGCATCGGCGAGGAATATCCCGCAGGCCAACAAGATGCTCAAGGCTGGCGAGTGGCGGCGTAACGATTTCATGGGCACGGAACTCCGGGGCAAAACGCTGGGCATCATCGGCCTGGGCAATGTCGGCTCGGAGGTTGCCAGACGCGCGCAAGGGTTCGAGATGCGGCTGCTGGGCAGCGACCCCCTGGTATCTGAAGAATACGCCAGTAAGCTCCAGGTAGAACTGGTTGACCTCGAGACGCTGTTCAAACAGTCGGACTTCATCACCCTGCACCTCCCGCTGACGCCGCAGACCAGGGGCATGATTGGAGCCAGTGAGCTGGCCATGTGCAAGCATACAGCGCGTATCATCAACTGCGCGCGGGGCGGTCTCATCGACGAAGCGGCGCTGGTCAAGGCGATAAATGAGAAGAAAATAGCCGGCGCGGCCATCGACGTTTTCGATAAGGAGCCTATCACCGAGAGTATTCTATTCGGAGTGGATGATATCATCGTAACCCCGCACCTGGGGGCTTCCACGGCGGAGGCGCAGGTACTTGCTGCCAGGGATGTCGCCGAGCAGATTATCGACGTTTTTCATGGACAGCCTCCCCGCTCTGCTATCAACGTGCCTTATATACCCTCGGAGACGCTGGCGGTACTGAAGCCTTACATGGAGATGGCGAATACGCTGTGCCGGATAGTCTACAAACTGGCCGAAGGACAGGTGAGGACCATCCGCATCAGGTACGAAGGAGATATCGCCAATTATGATACCAATGCCCTTAAGGCGGCGGTTATCGGCGGCCTGCTCGCAGGCATCAGCGAAGAGCGGGTCAATATCGTCAACTGCAACCTGATTGCCGCCAAACGCGGCCTGACCGTCATCGAGGAAAAGGAGGCCGTCTGTGAAAACTATACCAGCCTTCTTACCGTGGAGATAAATACCAACCGGGGCATCTGTGCCGTGGCCGGTACCATCATGCATGATGCACCGCACATCGTGCGGGTGAACGAGTACTGGCTGGATATCGTGCCGGTCCCCGGGTCTTATTTTCTCTTCAGCGACCATCTTGACCGTCCTGGCTTTATCGGGGCGATTGGTAAAATCACCGGTGATGCCGATATCAATATCAGTTCCATGCACCTGGGCCGCCTCAAGCAGAGAGGCCAGGCGCTGCTGGTACTCACGATGGACGAGCCCCTGCCGGAGGAACAGCAGCAAAAAATTCTAGCCATCCCCGATGTTTATTCCGTTAAACTGGTAGAACTTTAGTCTATTATATCCGTGATATCCCCCTCTACCTTACAATATTATGTCATGCTACCGATTGACTTGATTTGGTAGCGGTGTTATCATACCTCAAGGAAAAGGGTTATTTTTATATAAGGTATTGCGATGTCACCGCTAACCGAACTTTACCAGCAGATAGCGCTCTGTCAGAAGTGTGAGATAGCCAAACACCGCACAAACGTGGTGCCCGGGGAAGGGGCGGAGGATGCGGATATCATGTTTATCGGCGAGGCGCCAGGCTGGCACGAGGACCAGCAGGGGCGTCCTTTCGTTGGGCCGGCCGGTCAGTTCCTGGACAAATTGCTGGACTCCATCAATCTAAATCGACGGCAGGTCTATATCGCCAATGTCATTAAGTGCCGCCCCACCAATAACCGCGACCCCCTGCCCACGGAGATGCAGAACTGCCGTCCCTGGCTGGACAGCCAGATTGAAATTATCAAGCCTAAAATGATTGTTACCCTGGGGCGTTATTCTATGGCGATGTATTTCCCCGGCAAGAGCATCAGCAAGATTCACGGCATGGCCCAGAAGCGGGATAACGTTATCTATTATGCCATGTACCATCCGGCGGCGGCTCTCCACCAGCAGAGCCTTAAACAGGCCATAGAGGCTGATATGCTCAAGATTCCTCAAATACTGGCTGAAGCCGGGAATATAGAGGAAGAAAAATCTCAACCGCAGCAGTTGAACATGTTTGAGGTATAATATTATGTCAAAGCCTAAATTAAAGCTAATCCCCCTCGGCGGACTGGGTGAAATCGGCAAGAACATGATGGTTCTGGAGTACGAAGATGACATCATCGTCATTGACGCCGGGCTCATGTTCCCCGAGGAAGAAATGCTCGGTATCGACCTGGTGATTCCCGACCTTAGCTACGTCGTGGAGAGAAAGGAAAAGGTCAGGGGCATTATTATCACCCACGGTCATGAAGACCACATCGGTGCCCTGCCCTACTTACTGCCCCAGCTGGATAACGCGCCTGTATATTCCACCAAGCTTACCAACGGGCTTATCCGTGTCAAGCTTAAGGAGAGAAGGACGCGCCAGGGAGTGAACCTGAAGGTGCTGGACACCGGCAAGGAAATCAGCCTGGGCAAGTTTAAGATTGAGTTATTCCCCGTGTGCCACAGTATCCCGGATGCCGCCGGTATCATCGTGCGCACGCCGGAGGGGGTTATCATTCACAGCGGCGATTTCAAGGTTGACTATACCCCGGTGAGCGGTAAGGGGACCGACCTCTCGCGACTGGCAACGCTGGGGGCGCAGGGGGTTTTGCTCCTGCTTTCTGATTCCACATATGCCGAGCTTCCCGGCTATACACCCTCCGAACAGATAGTCGGCGAGTCGCTGGAACAGGTAGTCGCCAACGCGCCGGGTAGGGTGATTGTTACCACTTTTTCTTCGCTTATATCCCGCGTACAGCAGGTTATCGACGCCGCGGCCAAGCACGAGCGGCGCGTCTTTGTCGTCGGCCGCAGCATGTCGGATACGGTACGCATCGCCCTGGAACTCGGTTATTTATCCGCCCCGGAAGGAATACTGGGTAGAATCGATGAGGTCAAAGGGCTGCCCCCCGAGAAGATAGTCATGGTGACTACGGGGAGCCAGGGGGAGCCCACCTCCGCCCTGGTACGCATGGCCAACCGCGACCACCGCCACGTGCATATACAGCGCGGCGATACCATAGTGCTCTCGGCGACTCCCGTGCCTGGCAACGAATCGCTTGTAAACAGGACGGTGGACAATATTTTCAAGCAGGGCGCCCGCGTGTTGTATGATAAAATAGGAAAGGTGCACGTCCACGGCCACGGCAGCCAGGAAGAACTGAAACTGATACTAAGCCTGGTAAAGCCTAAATATTTCGTCCCCATCCACGGGGAGTACCGCCATCTTAGCCTTCACGCCCGCCTGGCGGAATCGGTGGGTATCTCCCCCGATAATATATTTGTCCTGGAAGACGGTGATGTCCTTGAACTCACCGCCAGCAGCGCCAGGGTAAACGGCAAGGTGGGTTCCGGACATGTCTACGTCGATGGCTTGAGTGTCGGGGATATCGGCGGGGTCGTTCTGCGCACGCGGCGCATGCTATCCCGCGATGGTATCGTCGTGGTGATTATCGCCGTCAACCGGCAGACGGGGAAACTCGTCGGGAAACCGGATATCGTTACCCGGGGATTTATCGATACCAGGGAATTCAAGTCAATGATGGACGAAAGCCGCGAGCTGCTGGCCAAGACGCTCGACCACAGCGGCGGGCGCGTCGCCGAGTGGAGCTTTATCAATACCAAGGTCAAAGATACCCTTGAAAAATATTATTATCAGCGTACCAAACGCCGCCCTATGATTTTGCCCTTTATGGTGAAGGTATAGCACCAAATTATATACATTTTCAGGAGTCCGATGGCCAGTAAAAAACCACCCGCTAAGAAAAAACCCGCTCCCAGAAACAGGCCCGGCAAGCAGCCTCCGCAGTCGACTCTGGGTGCATTCTTTCGTTTCCTGACGAGGTCGCCCATGCGGCAGCTTATCATGACTGCCATCATCATAGTCTTACTGGTTGTTTTCCGGGGAAGCCTGGCTAGCTTCTTCGCGACTCTCCGCGAGCTATTCGGCTGGGGTCTTATTATCCTGTTCTTCGCCGTTGTGGCGGTTATCACCGCGATATGGCAGCGCAAAGCGGGTACACTGATAACCAGGTTTAACTGGTGGCTGGGAGGTGTTGCTTTCGCCCTGGCCATCTGGGGCATACTGGCCGCCGTCAATCATCCCACCCCGCTCCTGACCAAGGGTCTTGGGGGTGCATTCGGACGTGAAATTATCGATTATTCAAATCATGAATTCTACTGGGGTCTGCGTATATTCGGCTTGGTAATCATCGGTATTATACTGGTCGCCCCTAAACAGATTTACCGGGCCGTTAAGAACTTTTTCGTATGGCTGGGCGAGCAGTTAAAGAGACAGCCGGCCCCGGCGCGTACCGCCAGGGCTGAACCCAAACAGCCCGCGCACCGCGTTCTCCGACCGCGTACTCCGGTTGAAAGCAAGCCGCCCCTGCCGAAGGTGATGGAGGAGCCGGTGATGCCGCCGGAAGTGGCGACTTCCCGAAAGAGGCTGGAGGAACTGGCGGAGAAAGCCGCCGCCTTAAGACCGGATGCCGAGGGAATTAACGATGTTAAACCGGCCGCCAAAGAACCACCGCCCAAAACGGAGCTGCGGCAGGTGGCTGAAGACGTGTGGAAAAAGTACGGCCAGGCTTCTGACTTGCAGGTGGTCGACGGCTGGAGTCTCCCCCCTATAGATATCCTGGACACCTCGCCTGAAATCCAGTTCAGCCAGGACCAGAACCTGCAGAGAGCCAAGCTCATCGAAGAAACCCTGGCCAGCTATAACGTAGATTCCAAGGTGGTGCAGATTAACGCCGGTCCCACGGTTACCCAGTTCGGCGTGGAACCCGGCTGGGACAGGAAATTTAAGGAAGTAAAAGAAAGAGGCCCCGATGGGAATGTAGAGGTAAGGCTGGAGGAGGTATCCAAGACCCGGGTCAAGGTGGAGAGGATTAGCTCGCTGGCTAACGACCTGGCGCTGGCGCTGGCGGCGCCTACCATCAGGATTGAAGCCCCGGTGCCGGGGAAAAGCTTTATCGGCGTCGAGGTGCCTAACGTAACTTCGGATATGGTCAGCCTGCGCGGAGTGGTCGAGACCAGCGTTTTCCAGAAACTCCATGCCAAGACGAACATGGCGCTGGCCCTGGGTAAGGGCGCGGGGGGAGAGGCCGTCGTGGCCGACCTTACCCGGATGCCTCACCTGCTGATTGCCGGCGCGACGGGCAGCGGTAAGACTGTCTGCCTGAATACCGTCATCTGCTGTCTGCTCATGAATAATACTCCCAACGATATACGCTTTATACTGATTGACCCCAAGAGGGTTGAATTAACGCAGTACAACAGCATACCCCACCTGGCGACTCCGGTTATCATCGATACCAGTAAAGCCATAGCCGCTTTGCGCTGGCTCCTGCAGGAAATGGACAAGCGCTTCCAGAAGTTCACCACCGTCGGGGCGCGTCATATACAGGGGTACAACAAGGATAGACAGGGCAGTGATAAGCTGCCCTACCTGGTCCTGATTATCGATGAGCTGGCCGACTTGATGATGGCCGGCTTTGACGAGGTCGAGACCAGCCTGTGCCGCCTTGCCCAACTGGCGCGCGCTACCGGTATTCACCTGGTCGTGGCGACCCAGCGTCCTTCGGTGGACGTGGTTACCGGACTTATCAAGGCTAATTTCCCCACCCGCATCAGCTTCGCGGTAACCTCCCAGGTGGATTCACGCACCATTCTCGACGGCGCCGGAGCCGAGAAACTCCTGGGCGCCGGCGATATGCTTTACATGCCTACCGAAGCGGCCAAGCCCAAGCGCCTCCAGGGCTGCTTCCTGTCCGACCCCGAGATAGACAGGCTCGTATATTTCTGGGGAAGCCAGCAGAAGGAAGAGCCGGACAGGCTCAAGATGGAGACGCTCGTAGCCACCACCCCGATGGGTACCATCGGGGGGCATCCCCGCGACCCGCTGCTGGAGCAGGCCAGGGAACTGGCCAGGCAGCACGAAAACGTCTCCACTTCGTTCCTGCAAAGACGACTGCACATCGGGTATCCGCGGGCGGCCCGCCTTATGGAGCAGCTTCAGGCATTGCTTCAGCAGGAAGACCAGGCCGGAGGGGAGACTGCGGAGGATGAAAACGGAGAAGAAGAAACAGACATACTCGAATAAAGGCCCCTTCATAAGTAAAAAGCCTGTTAAAGCCCCCGGTATCCCTGTATTCAAGAAGTTATGGGTTCGCGTCCTCGACGCCATAGCCTGGGTGTCCCAGGACCAGGCCAGGATAAGCGCGCGGAAGAACAGACGGGGAGTCGACTATATAAGATTCCGCGGCTTTAAATGAAAAGCCGTTATCAAACTACGATTGCAATAAGCATTGTAGCCTCAATTACATCACATCGAATCCCCAGAATACCATTACTACGATAGCTGCCGATAGCAGCGCACCTGTCGTTACCTGTGCCGGCGAATGCTGTTTCAGTTTGATTCTCGACCAGGCCACTGGTGGTAGCAGCAGTATTGTAAAAGCGCCGAGGGAGCCATAGACGATAGTAATGATTGTCACCGAGGCGGAGGTGAAGGCGGTGTGCAGGCTTATCTTCCAGAAGCGATTGATTATCATGAAGACGACTATCGCCGCCAGGCCCGCGGTAAAGGTGACCGATAGCAGCCTGGGGGCATTTAAATACCACATCACACCGCAGGCAATAGCCCCCAGAGTACTTGACAGAACGTAAATGCCGTTTCTCTGGTTGCGGGGATTGACAAATACGCCTTCCAGTTTTTTTTGTCTTACCAGGCAGATAACGACTATAAATATCGGCAGAACGCTCATGGCTATCGCTATGAGCGCCCACTTTACGGCCTCGGAAACGCTCAACTCGGATTTCACCGCAAGCAGTATAATTACTGCGACGCTCAACAGGAAGGGGTTTAGTATATTCGAGATAGACTCGGCCAGTTTTTCTCTCATCTTCAACCAGTACTGCGTATAGTCTAGCATATTGCCCGCAGCGCGGTAAAAATTCCACCTTAAATTGACAAATAATTACGTATAAGCTAGTCTCTAAACAGCCGGTTTCAAGGACGGCCTGACAAATACTAAAGAAAGAGGTAGAAAAATGGCTAAAGAAGTAATCCTTTACAACCTGGCTTCGCATGTAACCGATGAACAGTACAAGGACTATGTCGTTAATGAAAAGGGCCCGCTGCTCGACAGCCTTCCGGGCGTCGAGAAGTTCGAGCTAGTCAAGATAACGGGTTCCATGAAGGGAGATATACCATTCAAGTACGTGGGTATTCTGCATATAAAAGACCCGGAGTTGTTCGGCAAGGAAGCCGCGCCTTCGAAGAAGTTCCAGGACTTCGTCGCGAAATGGAGCACCATGGTAGACCCCGCTTTTCACTCTCTCATGGGAGAAGAAGTCTACTAGTCCTGCAATTCCGTTAGATTATCAGGCTCCAAAATACAATAGACTTTCGTCAAAGCTGTAGTATTTTCCAGAATATACAGTCGTGAGGATAATATTATGAATTTAGAGCACTTCTTAACCGATGAAGACCGCCAGATTCGGGAAATGGTAAGAGATTTTACACGTAAAGAAATAATCCCCAATGCTAAAAAACTGGAAGCGAACTATTCGCTGGTAGAAGCGGTGCACCAGAAGCTGGTGGACATGGGAATTCAGGCGGCGGGGTATCCCGTTGAATACGGCGGTGGTGATGGCTCCAGCACCGCGCTCGGTATTATCTGCGAGGAGCTTGCCAAGGGGGACAGCGGCATCAGCCTTTCCACGGGCATCAACTGGGGCCTTATCCTGAAACCGGCGATTGTAGCCGGCAACAAGGCCATTATGGACAGGTTCATTCCCTCATTCTGTAGCGGGAAACTGGCTTACGCTTGTCTTTCCATGACCGATGAGGCCGGGGGCGCCGATTCCGAGAACCCGCTGCTTGCAGGCGCCGGCATCACGACGACGGCCAGGCTGGAAGGCGACGAATATGTCATCAACGGAAACAAGTCCTGGCCCACTCACGGCGGTATAGCGGAGTGCTACCTGACGATATGCACCACGGACACCGAAGCGGGAGACGAAGGCGTCGCGCTGATATACGTGCCCAAAGACGCTCCGGGGCTTTCGTTCGGCAAACCGGAAAAGAAGATGCTGTTCAAAACATCAATAAACAGCTCGGTGCATTACGATAACGTCCGCGTGCCCAAAGAGTACCGGCTGGCCGGACCCGGACAGGACGCCCATTTTTACCATTTTATCTCCGCAGGGACCGGCTGGCACTCGGCTACCATGGCACTGGGAATCGCCGAGCGCGCCTTTGAAATAGTACTCGATTACACCGGCACCCGCATGGGCGGGTTCAAGCCGGTCAGGCAGCACAGCATCGTGGCCGGAATACTGGCCGATATGGCAATCGGCATCGATATGATGAGGGCGAGCGTGTATAACCTTAGCTACATGCTTGATCATCTCGATGTATACGGTCCTCCCTGGAGTAAGGAATTTATCTCCAAGGCAACCTCCACCAGGGTCTTCGCCGGAGACACCGTCGTACAGATCGTCAACAAGGGCGCCGAACTGCTGGGCTCCATGGCCATATCCGAAGACTTCCCGTACGAAAAGTGCTTGAGGGATGCCAAGATAACACAGTTATGGCTCGGGGGACAGCAAATATCCCGCTATAGAGTCGCCCGGGGTTATTACGATTTGAAGAACTGGGCGTAGCCCGTCCTGCCCTCCGCCTAGATAAGGACGCCGTCGGTCAGATTGGCGGTGTGCACGTAGGTCTCGATTTGCGGTTCGCCTTTGCAGATATCCAGGACGGTGGCCTTGAACTCTGGCGATTTCAGATACGCGTCGAAGTCCTCCTGCTTTTCCCAGAGCAGCATGGCGCCCTGGGCGGACGTAGCCGGGTCCATGAAAAAGAATTTCTCTTTCAACCCGGAAATCTTGCGGCAGCCGTCCACCACCTGCTGGATATGGTTCCTGGCGACATTAAGGTCGGCTAACTGCTTTGCGATTTCGTCCTTAACTTCAAATTTCACAATTACGGCTATCATACCTGCCTCCTGACGGATAGCTTAGTCGCTTATTTCTTCCGGCTTTTCGGGAGGATGTTTTTGAGGTGGGGAAATTCGTCGTTGGCATTTGGAAAAGAAAGGGCTTTGGTAAAAGTGTCATTAAAGTCCGATTCGACGGTCAGTTCCACGTACTCCACCTGCCTTGCCATGACATCGGCTTCTTTTCTTTTGTCTGTGTTGAGGAGCGCCATGCGCGCGCCGTCGCCGGCGGCGTTGCCGACTGCATAGACGTTTTCCGGGGCGCAGTCCGGGAAGAGGCCGATAGCCGCTGCCGACTCTTTATCGATATAGCTCCCGAACGCCCCGGCCAGAATTACCTTATCGACTTTATCGATGCCGAGTCGATTCATCATTATCTTGGCGCCGGCATACATGGCGCCCTTGGCCAGCTGTATCGCCCTGATATCTTTCTGGCAGATAACGATTTCATGCCCGATGGTGGTCTCGTTTTTCCAGGCGATTACGTATTCGGGAGAGGTGCCGTCTTTTCGCAGCCGGGGCGATTTCAGGCTTGAGTTGAAACGCCCGCCCTTATCGATAATCCCGGCCAGGAACATCTGGGCGGCGGCATCGAATATCCCCGAGCCGCAGATTCCCCGAGCCTTGATATTATTTACCTCGGTATTCCAGTGTTCGTTGCCAATGACCTTGAACTTCACCTCCCCGGTGACCGTATCTATCTTGAGCTTTTCGATAGCCCCCGGAGCAGCACGCATACCGTGCTTGATTTCCGCCCCCTCGAAAGCGGGGCCGGTAGCGCAGGAGGAGGAGAGTAGTTTATTACGATTTCCCAGGATAAGCTCGCCGTTGGTGCCGATATCTATAATAAGCAGCATCTTATCCTGGTTATAGGGCTCTTCGGCGATGAGTACTCCCACGTTATCCGCCCCGACGAACCCGGCTTCTATCGGCAGGACGTGCACGTAGGCGCACGGGGCGATTTTTATTCCAAGTTCGCGGGCCTTGATATCGAGGGAGTGGTGAACCCCGGGGGCGAACGGTGTTCTGCCGAGATACTGGGGGTCGATATTCAGGAATATGTGGTGCATGCAGGTATTGCCGACCACGGCCATATCGATGATATCGGTACGTTTTATACCCGCCTTTGTCGCGGTCCGGCCGGCAATCTGGTTGATGCCCTTGATAATAGCCCGGTTCATCTGTTTCAGGCCGCCTTTGCCTTTTACGGAGTAGCTGATGCGGGACATCACGTCTTCGCCGTAGGCTACCTGCGGGTTCATCATAGAGCCCGTGGCAAGCACCTCCCCCGTGGAGAGGTCGCAGAGATAGCCCGCCACCGTGGTGGTGCCGATGTCCACCGCCAGTCCATAGCCTTTGGGCACCTCGCCCGGTTCTATATCTATTATTTCCTTTTTATTCCAGACCGAGACGGTTACCTTCCAGTCGCCTTCCCTAGCGACGTGCTGGAGACTCTTCAGTAAAGCGTAATCTACAGTCAGGTTGCGCAGTTTGTATTTTTCGGCGAGTCCCGCCTGAACGCGTTCGAGGTCGCCGAGGTTGTCATGCAAAGTGGGGCTCTTCAGCTCGATGAAGTACTTCCTTACCGCGGGTTTGAGCTTGATATCGCGCGCCGTGGCTTCTTTGCGTATGACCTGCCTTCCTTTACGGCTTTCTTCCGGGACGAATATTACCACGTCGCCATGGATGCGGGCCTGACAGGCCATCCGGTAGTTCTGGCGTATCTGGGCTTTGCTTAAAAATACCTCGTTCTTCTCACCAATCATTTCTACAGAACCTATTTTTGACCGGATTCCGTATTTGGCGAAGTAGCCGCTCTCAATTCTTACCTTGCACTTGCCGCAGGTGCCCTTGCCACCGCAGATACTCTCGATGTCTGCGCCCAGTTGCTGGGATGCCTCGAGGATGGTAGCGCCGTCGTCCACCTTGCCGCGAACGCCGCAGGGCTGAAACACGACCATGTGTCTATCGTTCTTCATTGTTCACAATGATACCACGTGGAGTAGTAACAATTCAAAGCTGGAATACTGTTGAAGCAATTGAGAAAAAACGGGGAATAACTCGTCATTTAATAGAGCACCGCCAGCTTTTCCAGGTGATAATCGGTATCTCCGAAGCTGAACTCGCCGGCCCTGGCTTTCTTGGTGTAGTAATGCAGGATGTGGTCTTCCGTGAAGCCTATGGCGCCGAAGACCTGGTGGGCAGAGTGCATCACCCGGAAGCAGGCACGGCCGGTCCATGTTTTGGCAATCGCCACCGCTTTGGCAGCCGGCAGTCCTTCGTTGATGTGCCAGGCAGCCTGGTAGGTAGCGAACCTTGAACCTTCGATATCGATGAGCATATCGGCGCAGCGGTGCTGAATGCTCTGGAAAGCCCCGATAGGATGCCCGAAGGCTATTCTTTCTTTGGCGTAGTCCAGCGAGATATTCAACGCCTGCTGGGCGAGGCCCACCATCTCGGCGCACCTGGCTGCGTTGGCTCTTTCAATTATCTTTTCCACGCACGGCCAGCCCCTATACATCTCTCCGAGCGCACTATCGCCGGACACCCTGACGTTATCGAAGGTGACTACCGACTGCTTATCGCCGGAGATAATATTCAGGGGTTTGCTGTCTATGCCTGGGGTATCTTTTTCCATGATAAACAGGGATATTCCTTCTTCCGGCTTAGCCCCCTCGCTCGTCCTGGCAACGCAAATGAGGTAATCGGCGACTCCGGCGTCCGTCACGAAAAGTTTCGTCCCGTTGATAACATAGTCGTTGCCCTGCCGCGTGGCTTGTGTGTGGATACCGTCCGCCGTGTATCTGCCGGATTCCTCCGCCAGTGCCAGGGTGATAATGGACTTCCCCTCGGCGATACCGGGGAGATACTGCTGCTTCTGCTCGTCGCTGCCGGCTTCGATAATGGCCGAAGCCCCCAGCACTATATTGGAGAAAAACGGACTTATGAAGCAGGCGCGTCCCATCTCTTCCAGTACCACGGTCAAATCCAGAAAATCGCCGACTCCGCCGTATTCTTCCGGGATGGAAAGCCCGTGGAGGTTCATCTCCGCCATTTTCTTCCATAGCTCGGGGGTGTAG
>CAYPYL010000009.1:0-13730 GCA_964414605.1 uncultured Dehalococcoidaceae bacterium | reverse complement strand
AGAGCAGCGGTTTCCTAAACCGCGTGCGTGCGTTCGAGTCGCACCAGGGGTACCATTTTTTGAGGCTAACAGAGTTTTAGCTGCTTCCTGTAATAGAGGGCGGGGTCAGGAGGTTTCCTGGCACTGGAACCTGTACCCCACCCCGGGTATACACACGATATAGTCGGGGTCCCCGGGGGCGGGGCTGATCTTGGCCCGCAGGTGGCCGACATAGACGTGCACGTATTCCCTCTCCGTTTTATATTCCGGGCCCCAAATTTTACCCAGGAGATAACGGTAGCCGAGGGTATGCCCCACACCGAGAACGAGTTCCTGCAACAATTTATATTCCGTAGGTGTTAATTTTACTTCCGACACGTCTCTCGTCACCCGCCTTGAAAAAAAATCAACCTTCAGCCCGCCGCATTTGTAATCGGGCCTATTCGGCGCGGAATCGTCCATCTTATTACGCCGTAGCACCGCCTTAATGCGGGCGACAAGCTCGTCGATACCGAAAGGCTTGATTATATAGTCATCCGCACCAAGATTGAGACATTTTACCTTATCCGCACTATCGCCCCGGGCGCTAAGCCCTATTATCGGCACCTGTGACCACTGTCGCAGCTGGCGGAGTACTTCAAACCCGTCCACCCTGGGGAGCATTATGTCCAGCAGAACAAGGTCGGGAGAGTCTTTTTCCACCACCCGCAAGGCCTCGGCCCCGTCCCTGGCTGTAAGCACGTGCCAGCCTTCTCCGGACAGATTAAGCCGCAGAAACTTAACTATCTTTTCGTCATCGTCAACCACAAGAATATAAGTATGAGTCATAATACATCACTCTGCTGTATCAGCGCAGCCTTAACCGACTGCCCGCTTTTTCTTCTATCGGCAGGCTAAAACTAAATTTCGAGCCTTTGCCTACTTCACTCTCTACCCAGATTTTACCGTAATGCGCTTCGACAATCCCGCGGCATATAGCCAGCCCCAGGCCGATACCCGCTTGAGAATCTTGTGCGCCTTCGATCCTGTAAAAGCGGTCAAAAATTCTATCCATTTCCTTTTCAGATATGCCTTCTCCTACATCCGCAACACTGATAACAACCGAGTCCCCGGAAACCTGCGCCGCAATCGTTATCCGGCTTCCCTTCCCGGAGTATTTAGCGGCATTTTCACAGAGGTTCACCATTACCTGCCCGGCACGTACCCGGTCCATCATTATATCGGGCAGGTCAAGCGGCAGCTCTATCCGCAGCTCATGGTCCCTGGTAACCTCCCGCAGCGACCTGTCCGCCCATTCCAGTATTTCGTAAACCTGGTACCAGTCCTTTTCCAGCTTCATATCGCCGGACTCCAGATGCGACATGTCCAGCAGATTACCCACCAGCCTCGCCAGATAATCGGCTTCATGGTCGATTTCCTGGAAGAACTCTTTTTCCTCTTCCTTGCTCCACTTTACAGATTCC
The DNA here is from genome assembly GCA_964414605.1 of uncultured Dehalococcoidaceae bacterium. GTDB lineage: Bacteria > Chloroflexota > Dehalococcoidia > Dehalococcoidales > RBG-16-60-22 > JAFGPF01. The sequence goes on along the minus strand of CAYPYL010000009.1, from coordinate 12,288 downwards.
CGCAGGAAACTGGATGTATAGCCCTTGATTATTGCCAGGGGAGTGCGAAGCTCATGGGATACCATGGATAAAAGGTCGGTTTTCAATCGCTCCGATTGTCTTAAGGCCTCTATTTTGACCTTGACCTGTATAATTTCCTCTTCCAGCCTCTTTCTCTCCGTGATGTCACGAAATACCTGAATCATGGAAATAGTGCCATCGGGGTTCAGGAGAGGGGCGGTAGCCACTTCATACTCCTTTTCTCCGATTTTCCTGTTGCCGATATTTCTGGGTTTTACGCCATCGTTGTCAAAATTATCCTGAACGGGACAGACCGGGCACTTTTTCTCCTCACCCAGGGCTTTCCAACATTTTCCTTTTGCTTTGCCGCAGAAGTTTGTTTCCGCGGCATGGTTCATAAACTGTATAGTCTGTTTGTAATCGATAATCATGACGCAGTCGCTCATACTGTTCAGCCATGTTTTCAGGTTCTGCCTGGTTTCGAGGATATCCTTGTAGAGGCGCAGGTTCTCCAGAGTGGTAGAAATCTGATTGATTATAGCGTTGACCATCTGCACATCCTCGACACTGTAAGGCTGCCCGGAGCGCTTACCGCTTACCAGAATGAGCCCTGATACCCGGTCGTTGCGGGACATTAGCGGGGCGATGAGCTCCGCATTGACTTCCCGCAAACGGTCCAGTTCTTCCCAGACAATATTCTGTAATTGAGGAATAGCAGAGATGTCATGGTAACGCAATAACCCGTTAGAGTCCTGGAGCCACTGGAGCAACGGACTTTTAGCATTGAGTGCCAGATGAGTAGTGTCTGCGGTATCATCCGCGGAACAGACCACCTGGAAGTTACCGCTTTTCGATAACGGCTGTAAAAGGTAAACATTCGAGGCGCGTAACGCCCCGGCGACCATCTTCACCGTGGTGCGGCATACCTCGGTATAATCCGACAGACTCTGTGTGTGCCAGCTGAACGTTTCCAGCGCCTTGAGATAATCATAACGGTCGCGGTAAAACCACATGTCGACCCGCCTCTGCACCAGCCCCCATAAAGCGGGAATGGAAAAAGCCAGAACCACGACGACCAGTAAATAGAGCCACAGAGCCAGCGGGGATTTATACAGCAGATAATTTACCAGGAAAAATATCCCGAAAACTGGTATGGCGATAATCGCGCTGGATAAAATATAGAAGGTACCCTTGCGAAATATTATCCTGACATCCAGAAGATTGTACTTCAGTATAGCTACCGTTGTCAGCAGGCAGAATATGATAACGCTTATAACCATACCGGGATAGAAGTGCAAACCGAACAACGGCATAATATCGAAAAGCCCCCCGATTATAGTCAGGGTTAGACCGATGATAATATAGGCGGCCTGGTTCCGTTCTTCAGGGTATGATGATGTTCTCATCATCTTAACGAAATTAAAAATCGCCAGGCCACCCAGTACCAGAGCGAACAATATCCAGACGTAAGCCGCCGGTGCGAATACGGGGGCATACCCGTACGATTTTACCTGCATACCGGTGACAAAGAGAGGGGTCACCGCCAGAGGTACCACAAGGAAAGCGATGATGTAAAGAAAAGCTAACAATCGCTTCCTGACTTTTAATGAGGCGTACTCGAACGAGAAATGATAGAATAAGACCGCACCGATAACCGCCAGAGGCACCATCCACCGCTCCCACAACAGGGCAGAGTCAGTATCAGGGCTCGCCCGCATGCCGTAAATCATCAGGCCCCAGACAGCTAAAATCAGTAAAAACAATGAAAATATGATATGGCGGGAGCTTCGGAAATGACCTCTCACTACTACCGCTACCAGAACCGCGCAACAGAAGGCCTGTACTAACGGCAGTACCAGATGAACCGTCATGCGTCACTCCCTGGGGCCGGGAGAGTTGTCCTTAGCAGGTCTTTAATAACATCGTCAGAAGCATTCATATGCGGGGGTCTCAAGCGAGCCAGGTCAGCCCCTTTCTCCTTCATTCGCTCATAATACCGCTGGTAGCTCCCCGGCGGGATAACAGTAATTTTAACCGCATCCAGTTCCAGTGCATTGTCAAGGCTACGATAGTGCTCCATCAGATGCTGGTGAACCACTCTCTTCAGCTGAAAGGTATCGGTATCTTCTCTCAACTCGATATAGAGATGCAAAATCGGTTCCTCTTTTTCGTATTCCCTGCGGGCAGACCAGTCTTCAAATTTTACCCCGGTATTCATAATAGTCTGCCAGAGCACCTTTTCGAAAATCGCGGCAAACCCGGGGATGTCAATAATATCATCGGCATGACCGGCAAAGACCATCTGGGGCAACCTGATTCCCGCTTCCTTATCCTCCAAAGCCACTATCTGAATCAGGTCGCCCAGCCTGTAGCGCAGGAAGGGCATACCGTGGAAATTGGTGATTATCAACTCGTAACGCCGGCCGGGCTTAACTTCGTTGAGGAGCACGGACTGCGGCTGGTAGCCTTTCTCCTGCCGGCTTTTCAGCCATTCTTCCTCGGGGATAAACTCCCAGAAACACGCGGCGGGGAAGAAGGTCATGCCCTTCTTATTCCAGGCCTGGGTGGCGATTGTCCCGGCTTCGTTGGCGGCATACATTTCCAGCGGCTCCCTACCCCAGTAGTATTTCAACTGCTTCCGGTAGACATCGGTTTCTACACCATAACATGTCAGACCCTTAAAAGACCACAGGTCTCTGGGTAATATCGGCCTGCCTTCTTTTTTACACCGCAACCAGGCGAGGGCCAGGCGCCCCAGTATTTGAGGCCGGAGCATCCGACGGTTTATTTCCCACTGCCTTGAGCTTTCGGCAAATTTTTCGCCCGTTCTCACCAGGACGCTGGTCATGGAACTCAACATGTCCACTCCGGTACCCAGCGCCATCTGTAGACCTTCGTTTATTCTCTCCTCGAAGTCAGCATACCCGTAAGTGGCCGGTGGGGGTATAAGGCGGGCGCCGAGCTGCGGCGCAAGCAGTTCGTTGATAATGCCGAACATATGGGGCGGCGGCGGTAGATTATGCAGCAACCGCATGCCGCGCCCGATGTTCACCTCGCCTTTTCTGGACGCACAGGCAAGGATGAGTATGGCGATAGTGCACATGGTGAACATCTCGACAGCGCGGGAGGTATACGGCACCCACCTGGGACTGCCTCCTCTACCCGAGGTGCAAGCCCAGCAATAAGGTTTTACCGCCAGCATGTCTTCGTCTTTTTTGCCTAAATATGTAGAGTAGTCTTCATAGGTTGTTAAGTTGACTATCTGGCGGAATTCAGATACGTCTTTAGGTTTTTGAGGAATGAACCTGCGGGCCAGGGGTCTCTGGTACACCGTATCGATTTGCTTCATTAATAGTTGCTCCTGGATCCCCATGAACTCCAGGAGTGAAAGATCGAGGAAACCGCAGTACATGTTCCAGGCTTTTTCCTGGCTCCTCAAATATAGTAGTGCGTCCTCCCTTGGCATCATATTGCTCCACCCCGGTATGTTCTGCAAATATTTGCTTAGATTGTAGTCTTGGCGATAACCATTTTCAAGAGAAGAATAATTTCATTGTGTATATTTATACACATTTTTAGAGAATCTTTAGAGTTCTGCCGGCATTTTCAACATTTCTGTAACGGCATTCACTAAAAATATAAAACGCCTTTACGGCTTCCCTCAACCTCTTTTCAGCTTTACCGCACCTACAAATCGTGGTATAATAAAACAGGCTAAATGTGAGGATTTACTATGATTCGACCGGCCCATCTCACTGCAGCCGCAGGCTGCACCGGTTACGTTGCTTTCTTTGAGAATCTTCATATTTTCCCGTATAATCCTTTTCAGATAAGAGAGACCTTATGACGCAGGATACTACTTCACCCAAGAAGACGAGAAGACGCAATACCGGCGATTATACAGCCAGCGATATCCAGGTCCTCGGAGGGCGGGAGGCGGTAAGGCGGCGTCCTGGCATGTACATCGGCAGCACGGACCAGCGTGGACTGCACCACCTGATATACGAGATTGCCTATAACAGCATCGATGAGGCCATGGCCGGGTGTTGCGATCAGATTGTCGTTACCATCAAGCAGGATAAATCCGTAAGCGTTACCGATAACGGACGCGGTATTCCGGTGGATATCCACCCGACCACCAAGGTCTCCGCGCTGGAAACGGTCATGACCGTACTCCATGCCGGGGCCAAGTTCGGCGGTAAGACATACACCGTATCCGGCGGCCTGCACGGCGTGGGCGCCTCCGTGGTCAACGCCCTTTCCGAGTGGTGCAAGGTCGATATCATGCGCGACGGCAAGATTTACCACCAGGAATATCAGCGAGGAATTCCGCAGGGACCGCTGGAGGTGACCGGCAAATCCAAAGATACCGGCAGCATCACCACATTCCTGCCCGATGTGGAGATATTCAGCAATATCAGTTACGATTTCGATACCATCAGCGAGCGCCTGCGGGAAATGGCTTACCTCAACAAAGGCGTGGAAATCACCATCATCGACGAAACGAGCGACCAGGAACGCACCTTTTACTTCGAGGGAGGGATTACCGGCTTCGTCCGCCACCTCAACCGCAACCGCGTTGTCCGCCACCCCACGCCCATTTACATCGCCAAGTCCGTCAACAGCACCCAGGTTGAGGTATCTCTCCAGTACAACGACGGCTTCAGCGAGTCCACCTTCAGCTTCGCCAACTGCGTCAATACCATCGACGGCGGCACCCATCTCACCGGTTTTCGCTCGGCGCTGACCCGCGTACTGAACGACTACGCGAAGAAGAACAAGATACTCAAGGAAGACGACTCCAACCTGACCGGCGAGGATGTCCGCGAAGGCCTTACGGCCATTATCAGCGTGAAGCTTTCCGAGCCGCAGTTCGAGGGACAGACCAAGGGCAAGCTGGGCAATATCGAAATCAAGAGCCAGGTAGAGAGCGCTGTCAACGAAGGCCTGGCCCTCTACCTCGAGGAGCACCCCGACGACGCCAAGAAAGTCATCGAGAAATGCGTTACCGCCTCCAAGGCGAGGGAAGCCGCCCGCAAGGCGCGCGACCTTATTATCCGCAAGAGCGGACTGGAAACCGGCACCCTGCCCGGGGTGCTGGCAGACTGCTCCGAGCGCGACCCGGAGCAGTGCGAGCTGTACCTGGTGGAGGGACCTTCCGCCGGCGGCTCGGCTAAAGAGGGACGAAACCGCCGCTTCCAGGCGATACTGCCTCTACGCGGTAAAATCCTCAACGTCGAGAAGGCGCCGCCGGACAAGATGCTGGCCAACGCCGAAATCCGCACCATCATTACCGCACTCGGCACCAGCATCGACGAGGAATTCGACATCGGTCGGCTGCGCTACGGGAAAGTAATCCTGATGACGGACGCCGACGTGGACGGCGCCCACATACGAACCCTACTGCTGACCTTCTTCTTCCGCCACATGATGGAGCTCATCAGCGCCGGGCACCTGTACATCGCCCAGCCGCCGCTCTACCGCATCAAGAACAATGAGGGGGTCAGGTGGGTATATTCCGACCAGGAAAGAGACGATGTGCTGAAAAACAGCACCTCCCGTAAGACGGAAGTCCAGCGCTATAAGGGCCTGGGGGAAATGTCGGCGGAGCAGCTCTGGGAAACCACCATGGACCCGAATATCCGCACCATCCTGAAAGTCGATGTGGAGGATGCCGCCAAAGCCGATGAAGTCTTCCAGATGCTGATGGGCGGCGAGGTACCGCCGCGCAAGGCGTTTATCCAGGCGCACGCCAAGTACGCCACCCTGGATGTCTAGTTTACTTCCCATGAATTAACGAGAAAAATTCGGCGCGACTGGCCGAGTTAGTGTGGAAAGAGCCGCGGATGGCAGACGTAATAACGTTGCTTCCCGGTTTTTTTATGCCCCGCATTACCATACAGAGGTGTTCCGCCTGAACGACCACCGCCACGCCTACCGCTTCAATCCCCTCGGCAATAGCATCGGCAATCTCGGTGGTCATGCGCTCCTGCACCTGGGGTCGGCGGGCTATCGTCTCCACCACCCTGGCGAGCTTGCTGATGCCCACGATACGCCCCTCGTCGTTGGGGATATAGCCCACGTGGGCGACGCCGTAAAACGGTAGGAGATGGTGCTCGCACATGGAATAAAAAGGTATATCCTTTAAGACCACCATCTCTCGGTGGCCCAGTTCAAAGCCGACCTCCAGGTCTTCCTTGGGGTCTTTCTTCAGACCAGCAAAGAGCTCGGCGTACATTTCCGCCACGCGCTGGGGAGTGTCTCTCAATCCCTCGCGGTCGGGGTCTTCGCCGATGGCCAGTATAATATCGCGTACCGATTTTGTTATCTTATCCTCGTCAAACATTCTCCCCCTCCTTTTCCCCTACAGTAGAATTATTATAGTTGTCATTGCGAGGAACGGAGTGACGATGCAATCTCAATTACCAGCTTTATTTATATTTAGGGATTGCCACGCTTCGCTCGCAATGACAAGCTGGACTTACCTTTCAGTTATTACCACCCCAGCGCCTTCTCTACCGCCGCCAGGTCCGCCGGAAGTTCGAGGAAGGAAGGCGCGTTTTTCAGGGCGGCCTCGGTATCCTTCAGCCCGCTGCCGGTAACGATACAGACAATGACTTTACCGGAGAAATCCTCGCCGCGACCCGTCAGCTTGATGAGTCCCGCCAGCGGCGCCGCCGAAGCCGGCTCGCCGAAAACCCCTGCCTCCGACGCCATGATTTTCTGGGCGGCGAGTATCTCCTCGTCGCTGACCATGTCGATAATGCCGCCGGATTCATCGCGGGCGGCTTCTGCCTTTTTCCAGCTGGCCGGGTTGCCGATGCGTATCGCCGTGGCTACCGTCTCCGGCTTCTCGATGGGATGGCCGCGTACAATCGGCGCCGCCCCTTCCGCCTGGAAACCATACATCTTCGGCTTCCCGGTCGCCTTACCGGCTTCGTAATACTCCTTAAAGCCCTTCCAGTACGCCGTGATGTTGCCGGCATTCCCCACCGGCAGAAAGAGATAGTCCGGGGCGTCGCCGAGGACGTCGATAATTTCGAAGGCGGCGGTCTTCTGTCCCTCGATGCGGTAGGGATTGAGGGAATTCACCAGCGTGACCGGGTGTTTTTCCGTCAGCTCCAGCACAATCTTCAGCGCACGGTCGAAATTGCCGTCGATAGCGACGATTTTCGCCCCGTGAACGACGGCCTGCGCCAGCTTGCCCATGGCGATATTACCCCGGGGTATGACGATGATGCATTCCAGTCCGCAGTAAGCCGCGAAAGCGGCCGCGGAGGCGCTGGTATTACCGGTAGAAGCGCAAATGATGGCTTTGCTGCCGTTTTCCACCGCATTGGCGACGGCCATTACCATGCCCCGGTCTTTGAATGAGCCGGTGGGATGGCAGCCTTCCAGCTTGAAATGAAGCTCGCCGCAGCCGTACTTCTCCGCCAGCTTATCGCACCTCACCAGCGGCGTATCCCCCTCCCCGATGCTGAACAGGGGTGTCTTACCGGTAACCGGCAGGTAGTTTTTATAGTGTTTCAGGACTCCGTCTTTCATGGCTATCCGCCTTCTATCTCTTCTACCCTGATGAAATTGCTGATTTCGTTGACCACCTCGAGCTTTTCCAGTTCGCCGAGGGCTTTCTGCACGGCCTTCTCCCGGGCGGGGTGGGTCATGATGACGATTTCCGCCGTATGCGTCTTGTCATCAGATTCCGGCTGGATTGCCGAGGAAATGCTGATGTCGTTCTTACCGAAGACAGTGGCAATCTGCGCCAGGACGCCGGGGCGGTCCGCCGCGTTCAGCCTGACGTAATACTGCGTTTCTATTTCATCCATGGACATGATTCTCTTGCCCGCCGTCTCTTTCCAGGTGGATATGCTGCCGATACCCAGGGCGATTTTCCGCGCCGAGGAAACCACATCGGCGACAACAGCGCTGCTGGTGGCGCTGGCTCCGGCGCCCTCGCCTATGAAGAGCACCTTGCCGACCAGGTCGCCTTCCACCTGGACGCAGTTATAGACACCATCTACCTTGGCCAGAAAGGAATCGGCGGGAATGAATACCGGATGTACCCTGGCTTCGATGGCGTCGTCACTCTGCTTGGTTATGGCCAGCAGCTTGATGGCGAAACCCAGTTCCCGGGCATAACGGAAGTCGTGGCTGGTGAGTCGGGAAATACCTTCACGGTAAATATCCTCCGGGCGTACCCGTGTTTGAAACGCCAGAGAAGCCAGTATGGCCAGTTTATAATTGGCATCTATGCCCTCGATATCGTTCTCCGGGTTGGCCTCGGCATAGCCCAGCGCCTGCGCCTGCTTGAGGGCCGAGGTAAAGTCCATGCCTTCCCGCGCCATCATGGTGAGGATATAGTTGGTGGTGCCGTTGATGATGGCAAAGATGCCGGTGATATCATTGGCTACCAGGTCGTGCTTGAATGGGGCAATCAACGGGATACCCCCGCCGACACTCGCCTCGTACTGGAGAGCCACATTGTGCTGCCGCGCCAGTGCCAGTAGCTCCGTGCCGTGCTTGGCGATAAGCTCCTTATTAGAGGTAATGACATGTTTGCCTCCGGCGAGGGCCCTTTTATGGTAGTCCAGCGCCGGGTCTACACCGCCGATAGCTTCGACGACGATATCGATACCGGGCTCATTGAAGAACTCCTCGTCGTCGGTGGTGAAAAGTCCGGCGGGCATCTGCTTCGCCTGCGGTCGAGATAAATCCTGCGGCAGGACCTTCACCTTGCGCAGCACCAGGGGACAGCCTACCTTCTCCGCCAACTCATCCGCCTTATCCATCAGGACCTCGGCCACCTTACCGGCAACCACCCCCAGTCCTATAAGCCCGACACCTATATCTTTCTTATCCATTTCTATTACCCCTCCGCTTCCGGCAGCTTCTTCAAGACGTGGTCTATCGCCCACTGTTTGGCTTCCTCGTCAAGGCCGGTATCATCAGCGATGTTACCAATGTTGGCAGTAACCCCCTGCAGCCAGTTGTTATAGAGCTCGCTGATAAGATAATCGCGGTCCTCCGCGCCGATTTTTCTATCTTCTTCTCTGTCAACAACCTCTATCAGCCAGTATCCGCCTTCAGTCCAGTAATCATCATCGAAAATGGGGTCGCTCCATTCTCCGAGCGTCGTGTTTTCAGTATTAAAAACATAACCATTAAAGGGCTCGCTTATTTCCTGGGTCAACTGTACCAGGCCGAGTTCCCCGTGCCCCTCCTGGGAAGGAGAGTAGTTGGAATATTCATCGGCGATGGGCCCCAGGTCTTCGCCGGCTACGAGCCGCCCCCTGATATCCTCCGCCAGTTCCTGGCTGCTTATCAGGAGCGCCGATACGTTCGCCGTTTCTTCGTCGAGCCTTTCGTTAATCCTTAACAGCCAGTAGCCCAGCTGCTTATACGCTCCCTCATCGTAAAGGGGGTCGCTTAACGAACCTACTTCCCCATTGAAGGCATACTCAATTGCCACGTCAGAACCCAGCTGATATTCATATATGCTCCTGGGATGCCAGCCGAAATCACCCTGGTTTACATTCTTGGAGTAATAGTTCTGGGCAAACTCCTCTGCCAGCGTCGTAAAGTTATCGCTATTCTGGAGCTTTTCCGTGATTTCCAGCGCCACACGCTCGCTTTCAACTAGCATGGCCATGACGTACGCCTGTTCAGCCGACTGCGGCACCTGCGCCCCGAAATAGTCAGACCTGAGATTGTTCTTCAGCAGTTCTCCTCTCATAAGACCAATAGAACCATCGTTTTCGGGAATATCCATGTTCTTTAACGTTTGTTTTGCCTCTTCATCGCTTACGGTGATACCGAGTTTTTCAGCCGCCTGCCGGATATACTCATCCTGAATGATCTGCTGGACCACGGAGCCAGCCAGCATGTCTATTTGAGATGTACCCTGACTTGCGACGGCTATTTCCAGCACGTCAATGTAATAACTCATATCAAATTCCGCATCGTTTGCCTTGATAACCGTCCGGTGCATGGGGACATATTCCCCTACTATCCACCCCACCAGGATGATTATAACAACCGCAGCAATAACCGCAATACCGCCGAAGAATATGATGCGCTGTCGCCGTCTTTGCTTCTGCAAGTGCGATATCTGCCGCCGGGTATATTCGCGCTGGGGCTTCTCCGTTTTCTTTTTCTTAGCCAAGTTCATTCCCTTCCAATAATTTTTTTACGGACTGCTGTTATATTTATAATGCAAAAGCCGTTTCTTTTTCAAATGACAGATATGAATCTGCAAATAAAAAAGCCCGGGCACGTCTCCCGGGCTCATTGTATTTCTCCTCCGGCTAACGATTAATTTATCATAAGCTCAAAACTGGAGACACAACGAGCCCTCCCGGGCGTAGTAGTCCCGGATAAGATGTTCAGACCCGATTGCGCCTTGCAGTCAGTAAGAGCCAATTACGCATTTCTCCCCAAAAAATATACCACGATTATATAGCACCCGCTATTTAGATGTCAACACCTGCCGTAGGGGCTGATACGCTCTATTGCGGCTGATTTACTTTCTCCATATAATGTGGCATCGCCACTCGGGCGAACTCCGGGGGAAATCGGACCTGAAGTGGGCGCCGCGGCTCTCTTCCCTGATTAACGCCGCTTCCGTCAACAGCCGTCCGGTCAATATCAGATTACCGAGCTCGTATGAAGACTGGTCCGTAGGCGGACGCAGCGAAAGCTGCCAGGCTGCCAGGGTAGCGGCGGCCTGGTTCAAGCCTTCCTTATCACGGATAATGCCCATCTTATCCCAGTGCAACTGCTGCAACGCCGCCAGTCCCGCCGGCGGCAATTCCCGGGGAACCGGCCTCCGGCCGAGCGAAGCGTAAATATCTTCAGTGCCGGGTGCGGGGGCGACTTTCTCTCCGGACTTCGCCGCGGTCCTTTCTATTATCCTCTTGCTGAATACAATAGCCTCCAGCAGGGAGTTTGAGGCAAGCCGGTTGGCACCGTGAACGCCGGTGCAGGCTACCTCGCCGGTGGCGAACAGACCGGCGATATTCGTTTCCCCCCAGCTGTTGGTCTTAATGCCGCCGATCATGTAATGGGCGGCAGGCGCCACCGGGATCAGGTTCCGGGTAACATCCAGACCATGGTCCAGGCAAAAACGATAGATATGCGGGAAACGCGCGGTAACGGTATGCGGCGGCAGGTGGGTGACATCCAGGTAAACCCTGTCCGAGCCGGTCTTTTTCATCTCGTTGACGATGCTGCGGGCGACGATATCCCTGGGCGCCATATCCCCCTGCTTATGATAATCGGCCATGAAACACCTGCCCTCGGCATTGCGCAGCACGCCGCCTTCCCCCCGCACCGCCTCCGATACCAGAAAGGGAATGACGCCGGACATGCGGAGGGCGGTGGGATGAAACTGGAAAAATTCCATATCGACAATCTCGGCGCCGGCGTTGAAGGCAAGGGCAATACCATCGCCGGTGGCGATATCCGAATTGGTATTATATTTGAACAGCTGCCCGGCGCCGCCGGTGGCCAGAATCAGGTAGCGGCAGGCAAACTCTTCGACGTTCCCGGTGCGGCATTCCAGCGCCCTGATTCCGGCTATCTTCTTCTTTTCCACCAGGATTTCGGTCGCCAGGAAGTTTTCCAGCACCTGCACTCCCAGGGAACGCACCTGCCGACTCAACGTTACTTCTATATATTCGCCGGTGGCGTCTCCCCCGGCATGAAGGACGCGGGGTACGCTGTGGGCCGCCTCCATGGTCAGGTCAATCTCGCCTTCGAGGGTATCGAACGGCACCCGGTAACCGACAAGGTCGGCGATGCGCGCCGGTGCTTCATTGACCAGTATGCGTACCGTTTCTTCCTTGGAAAGGCCGTCGCCGGCATTGATGGTGTCTTTCAGGTGGAGTTCCGGCGAGTCGTCCTTGCTGATAGCCGCGGCGATGCCGCCCTGGGCGTACTTGGTATTACAATCGTCGATGCTGCCTTTGGTGATAACCAGCACGCTGCCGTGTTCCCTGGCCAGCAGGGCGGTGTAGAGCCCGCCGATACCGCTGCCCACGACGATATAGTCGTACCGGTCCATCTAGAGCCTCAACCCCTTTAAAATATCCCCGGCGATAATACTCCTCTGCCGGTCCAGTGTTAACTCGATAGCCCTGTTCTCGATAACCCGGCGGCACAGCCTTTCCATCAGCATCCCTTTAATATACGGCGGCCCGTTTAAGATATGGGCGACCCTATCCGCGACGGTCTGGACCATCTGGGTGGTGTACAGCTTTACCATGCCGGCTTTACGCTTTATCGATTTTC